>JBILDT010000100.1:0-4178 GCA_044352485.1 Candidatus Nanopelagicaceae bacterium | reverse complement strand
ACGGTCAGGAATTACCCGACGAATCTTCCACACGCGCTCTTCAAAGAATTCTTTAGGAAAATCAAAGGCATGTGATTGCACATCTTGTGGCAGCGCTAAAACAACGGCGCCAGTTTCAGCAGGATTTGCTAAAACTCTAAAGGCATTTGGCAGCGAATAGAGAAGTTGTTCTGGACGAGTTATGCGATCAAAGAATTTAGCAATTGGACGAAAGGCATCATTAACTGAAATATCTGGACCGAGTGGATGTTCTAGTTGTTGCAGAACTGGGCCTTGACGACGAGTTGTATACGAATCACCTGGAAGTAGTAGAACCGGTAGATGATTTACAGTTGCAAGCCCAGCAGCTGTAACCATATTTAGCGCACCGGGCCCAATTGATGCAGTCACTGCAAATGTTTGGGTGCGGTTTGTTGCTTTTGCAAAACCAATAGCAGCATGTGTTAGACCTTGTTCATTGCGACCTTGCACAAAGGGAAGGATGTCGTTGTATTGATCAAGTGCTTGTCCAAGACCGGCAACGTTTCCGTGACCAAAGATTCCCATTGCTGCAGGTACGAAACGACGTTTAACTCCATCAGCAACTGTGTGCTGGGCTGCAATAAAGCGAACAACTGCTTGCCCAACAGTCAGCCTCTCAGTTGCTCCGTAATTTGGATTTGTCATTTCATACTCCTCTTTCTACTGCCAGCTGCGCCCGTGAAGGATTATGGTTTTTTCTTCGGTCATTTCATTTACTGTCGAACGAACGCCTTCTTTACCGATTCCACTTGATTTGAGTCCACCGTATGGCATCAAATCTGCGCGCCACAGCGGAGTCCAATTTATGTGAATGCTTCCGGCATCAAGTTCGCGAGCTGCTTGAATTGAGTTATCCATATTCTTAGTGAATACGCCGGCTCCGAGTCCATATACCGAGTCATTTGCAATAGCAATTGCATCAGTAATTCCAGTTGTTGAACTAACTGCAATTGCTGGTCCAAATAATTCATCTTGAGCAAAGGTTGATTTTGGATTTACGCCACAGACAATTGCTGGTTGAATTATTGCGCCAGTTCTTGCCCCACCTGTTAATAGCGTTGCGCCTTCACCTACCGCTGCCGCAATTGATTTTTCAACTCGGATAGCTTCGGCTTCTGAGATCAAAGTTCCGACTTTAGTATCGGCGCTCTTGGGATCACCAACCTTAATTGCTTCAACTCTTGGCTTAAGCGCATCCAAGAAATTAGCCATAACTTTCTCGTGCACAATTACACGTTGAACTGAGATACAAACTTGTCCCGCATTTATATAACCACCGAGTGCCACTGCATCTGCTGCATATTGAATATCAGCATCATCCATGACAATAACTGGGCAAGAAGATCCAAGTTCGAGTGACAATTTCTTGGCACCGGCAATAGATGCTATATGAGCACCAGTAACAGTTGAACCTGTAAACGAAACTTTTCGAACTCTTGGATCAGAAACCAAAGCATCTCCGAGAACTGAACCTGAACCAGTTATCACTTGCAGAACGCCGTCTGGTAGCCCCGCTTCTTTCAAATATTTTGCAATTGCAAATGCGGTAAGTGGAGTTGTTCGTGCTGGCTTTAAAACAACTGCATTTCCTACGGCAAGGGCTGGTCCGATTTTGTGAAGAACCAATAAACCTGGGTAATTAAATGGGCTGATTGCAACAACAATTCCTACTGGTTGGCGAAGTGTAAAACCTAATTTTTCGAGACCGGTTCCTTTATTTGCATCAAGTGGAAGGGTTGAACCATAGAGTTGAGATCCTTCGAATGAAGATAGTCGGAAAATTTCACCACATCGAGATGCTTCGGCTCGTGCTTCAACAATACTTTTTCCAGTTTCGCCAGAAATAATCTGAGCTAGCTCTTCAATGTTTTCTTCAGCGATCGTTGCAGCCTTCAAAATAATTGCGCTGCGCACATGGGCTGGAGTATTGCGCCATAGCTTGGCACCAACTTCGGCGCGAGTTAGATATCCATCTACATCTTTGAGCGAAGCTACGGGCACTTGACCAATAACTGATCCGTCAAATGGCGACTTAATATCTTCAAGGGTCATTTAATTATTCCTTACTAGTGATTTGGAAGAATTTCTTACAATTAACTTTGGTTCCATTAGATAAGTCTTAGTTCTTTCAGCTTTATCATTCTTAAGCAATAACTGAGCTGCTTTATCGGCAATCTCGGTATTTCCAGGATCGACAGAGGTTAGGGAAATTTGACGCAAGTCCGCTAGGAAAGTGTTGTCATAACCAGTGATTGCGACAGTGCCATCAGTTGCACCTTGGGCCCCGATTGCCAGCAAATCATTAAATGCAGTGATTGCAGTTGGTGGAGTTTGCGAATTCATCAACCTTGCGGCTGCTTCGAATCCATCAATTTCGGTCGCACTCTTTGCGAACTCAACATTTATAAATCTAGCTAAGCCTTTCTCCTTCATCACTGACTCGTAGGCACCTCTGCGACTCTTTGATACGTCACCAGCATCAACAGAGATATGAGAAATCTTCTGATGTCCGTTTTCAACAAGGTGTTCAATCAAGAGGCGCATTCCTATTTCGTCATTTGAACGTACTGTCGTTGCACGCGCAATATCCTTTGAGATTGCACTTGCGATAACAATATCAACACTCTCAGGTAATGAGGCGAGGCGATGAAGATCTGGAATCGACCCAACTACTAAAACACTTTTCGGACGTAGATCTATGAGTGCACTTACAGTTTTAGAATCAAGAATTTGTTCGCCTTGCGAATTAAGAAGCATGGCTGATGTCATGAAGCTGTATTCGCCTTCGGCCTCAAGAGCAACACGGACCTGATCAACAATTTGAGCAAAGAGCGGGTTATGTAAATCGGCAACCAAGATTCCGATAAATGTTCCGGTTTCAGTTGCAAGAGATCGCGCCAAAAAGCTTGGAGAAAAACCAAGTTCATCAGCAGCCTTCAACACTAATTCTTTTCGATAACTGCTCACAGTTTGTGGAGCAGAAAAAACAAGTGAAACTAATGATTTTGAAACGCCAGCTTTCGCGGCAACATCTCTAATCGTTGGGCGTTTGGTTCTGGCTGTTGTGCTCATACCAAAACCTCTGGTTTTGTAATTGCAGTTATCTTTCCGGTATCAATCTCGGTTCGTAGCGCAATCAATAAATCGCGAAGCGAAGTTGACCCAAGACCCAATGCTTTTTTAGTCAAAACATTTGATAGCGAAGTATCAATCGGCACTTGTCCCGGGAATTGATCTTCGACTGAAGGTGGGGCTTCACGTAGCAGAGTTGCATCAAGCTCAAAGATTTCGCAGATTAGTCTTGCGTAATCCATTCTTGAAATTGCATCATCGCCAACTAGATGAAAGGTGCCATGAACTTTGCGCGAAACAATTCGCTCTACCTGGGCGCCAATTTCAGAGGCCAGCGAAGGCGCAGTCACTTTATTTACTAAGTCCCCGCCAAATACTGTAAAAGTTTTTCCGGCCTTTAAATCTGCAACTAAAGCGGATGCAAAATATCCGAATCCAACATCTTGAGTTCTTGGGCCAACTTCCAAAGTCTGATGAATTCCCATGACCCCATCGACTCTGGCAATAACACCAGTATCAGGAGCGAGATCGCGAATTACTTGTTCGCCTAAAGATTTTAAGACACCATAGAAATTAACTGGATTTCCGGTATCGCTTTCAAGTGCCATATGACCGGCGCCATCCATAACCCAGCCAGTTGAAATATAAATAATTTGTGCGCTATTTTTATTTGCAGCATGAGTTACTCGCTGAGTCAGACCAACAAATGAGTCGTAGGCATATTCCCGATTTTGTTGCAGTTTATTAAAATCATTTGCGATACCGCTATGAACTATCGCGGCGCAGCCTTTTGTAGCTTCAGTTATTGAAGAGATGCTTGATAAATCGGTAACCGTTGTTCTCCACGGCAATTCCTTTTCTGGTTGGCTTCGAACTAAACCAATAACCTCGTGTCCAGCAGCAAGCAACATATTTGCAATGTTGCCTCCGACGAATCCATTGGATCCGGTCACTGCAATCTTGGACATTTTGATAAACCCGATTCACTGATATGGTTGGACCGCTCCAAAACAATAGCCGCAATAAGAGATTGATTCAAGAGAGAATTTGCCCATGAGTAAACCCCGCTACTTCTATAAAAAGGG
>JBILDT010000099.1:0-4209 GCA_044352485.1 Candidatus Nanopelagicaceae bacterium | reverse complement strand
AGCCCAATTAAGGTCAAATCTGGCTCGTGAAAATCAATAGTTTCACTTACTCCTATAACCAAAGGTGCGAGACCGCCAGTTGCAATAACGCTAACATCGCCAGCATCTGGATAAAGTTTAATTAATTCATCGGTAATGCGATTTACCAAGCCATCAACTTGTCCGGCAAAGCCATAAATAGTTCCGGACTGAAGCGCCTCTACGGTGTTTTTACCGATTACATTCTTTGGTGTAACCAATTCAACCCGGCGCAGTTGTGCAGCACGAGCAGCAAGTGCATCTACAGAAATTTCAATTCCTGCCGCAAGTGCACCACCCAGGAATTCTCCTTTTGGAGAAACAACATCAAGGTTGGTAGAAGTTCCAAAATCAACGACTATGCAAGGTCCATTTTCGCCATAAAGCTCATGCGCAGCTAAGGTATTTACAATTCGATCTGCACCAATCTCTTTTGGATTATCTACTTGCAGTGGGACACCAGTCTTTACACCTGGTTCAACAATCGTGGTTTTAAGATCTGGATAAAAATTAGTAATCATGGTTCTGAGTTCGCGAAGTGTTGAGGGAACTGTTGAACAAATTGAGAGTGCAGAAATTTCAAACCCAGCTACGAGTGCGGAATAGCGAACCCACAACTCATCTGATGTATCTCTGGGATCGGTTTTCACCCGCCAACTTCGAATCAGTGCTTTATCTTCGAATACACCTAAAACTGTATTCGTATTTCCAACATCGATTGCCAGTAGCATTTTTACTCCATTCTCAGATCTAGGCCGATATCAAGAACTGGCGCAGAATGCGTAAGTGCACCAACAGCAAGATAATCAACTCCAGTTTTTGCATAAGCATGCGCGTTGCTCAGGGTTAAGCCACCGGATGCCTCCAACTTTGCTCGTCCTGAAACTATTTCTACTGCAGCTCTACATTCCTCAATAGACATATTGTCCAGTAGAACTAAATCAGCACCAGCCTCGACTACTTCGCGAAGTTGTTGTAAAGAATCAACTTCCACTTCAACTGAAATATTTGGGAATTTAGCTTTTACTAATCTAAAGGCTTCGGCGACACCGCCTGCAGCAAGGACGTGATTATCTTTGATAAGCGCTGCATCTGAAAGTGAGAAGCGATGGTTTTCTCCGCCACCCATTCGTACCGCATACTTTTCTAGCTCACGCAATCCTGGAGTGGTCTTTCGGGTATCACGAATTACAACTTCAGTATCTGCAACCTCATCGACCCAACTCTTTGTAAGTGTTGCAATGCCACTTAAGCGACCCATGAAATTCAAAGCAGTTCTTTCAGCAAGTAGAAGTGAACGAGTTTCGCCTCTTGCTATCAGCAGCAGAGTATCCGGAGAAACTACTTCACCATCGCTCTTTTTGATTTCATAATCAGTGACTCCGCAAATTTCAAGAACGGCGCACGCAATCGGAATTCCGGCAATTACTCCTGGCTTGCGGCTCCAGAATTCTGCTATCGCACTCTGTGATTCAGGAATTGTGGCAACCGAAGTAACATCTGACGCACCATCTAAATCTTCAGCGACGGCGATACGAATTAGGTTTTCAAGGTTCTTTGAGTTTAGGTTTGAAGATGAAAGTAGTTCACTCAGGGATTTACTAAATGTCATTTGTTTACCTCTGCAAACTTTGAAAGCCAATTTCCATTACTGTCATAGCTCTGGACTATTCGTTTAACCCAATTGCTATTGCTCTCTGGAAAATCACTGCGCCAATGAGATCCACGAGTTTCTTCACGTTCCAGGGCAGCACGTGCAATTGCGGTTGCTAATAGATAAAGATTTGAAACTTCCCAAGCTTCAATGCATGGTTTATTGCTTGTATGCGAGGCTAGTTGCTGCAGTGTTGTGAGTGTTTCGCTTAATGATTGCGCGCTGCGCATTACACCGGCTCCTTGACTCATTGCT
The DNA here is from genome assembly GCA_044352485.1 of Candidatus Nanopelagicaceae bacterium. Taxonomy (GTDB): domain Bacteria; phylum Actinomycetota; class Actinomycetes; order Nanopelagicales; family Nanopelagicaceae; genus AAA044-D11. Next base: position 2,282 of record JBILDT010000099.1, on the reverse strand, counting down.
AATTGCAAAGTCATTTTGATTGCTGGATCAAGTAAGAATTCCGGTGAGCTTTTCTCGCTAGGTGAACCCTGTTCTGCAATATTTGTAGCGATATCGGCTGAAATTCTGGTGCCAAACACCAAGCCTTCAAGAAGTGAGTTTGAAGCTAATCTATTTGCCCCATGTGCACCAGTGCAGGCAGTCTCGCCACAGGCATATAGCCCCGGAATAGAAGTTCGTCCTGCTAAATCTACTTTCACGCCTCCGGATGAATAATGTGAAGCTGGTGATACTGGAATCATCTGTTTTCTGGGATCAATCCCATTTTCAATACAGGACGCAAAAATTGTTGGAAATCTTTCAGCAAAATCTTTTATCTTGGTCGTATCTAGCCAGACGTGTGGTGAATTTGTTTCTTTCATCTGCTTAAAAATCTCAATAGCAACAATATCGCGTGGTGCTAGATCACCTTGTGGGTGCTTATCGATCATAAATCTGACGCCTTTATCATTTACCAGAACAGCTCCTTCACCACGAACTGCTTCACTAATTAATGGTTGCTGTCCACTTAAACTATCGTCGCGCCATAAAACAGTTGGATGGAATTGAATGAATTCAACATCAGAAATTTCTGCACCAGCGCGAAGTGCAAGAGCTACCCCGTCACCAGTTGAAACTGAAGGATTTGTCGTTTGCGCATAAACCTGACCTAGGCCTCCAGTTGCGATCACAACTGCGCGAGCAAGTGCTCGACCAACACCGTCACGACTACCGGCTCCAATTACATGAAGAGTCACTCCACAAACCGCGCCAGAATCGCTCTTTAAAACGTCAATCGCGAGTGCATTTTCAATTACTTCGATTCCGCTATCGTCATTTACTGCAGCAAGTAGCGCTCTAGAGACTTCGGCTCCAGTTGCATCACCACCGGCATGCAAGATGCGATTACGTAAGTGCCCACCTTCGCGCGTTAAGGAAATTTCACCACTCTCAGATTTATCAAACACGGCACCGCGCGCAATAAGTTTACGAACAGCTTCCGGGCCCTCTGTTACTAAGACATTTACTGCTTCGGTATCGCATAATCCCGCGCCAGCAATCAAAGTATCTTTCTTGTGCTGATCAGGTGTATCCCCTGGCCCAAGTGCGGCTGCGATTCCACCCTGTGCCCATTTAGTTGAACCCTCATCAATTCTTGCCTTTGTGACAAGTAAAACTGATAAATCACTTGATCGCAGATTCAGAGCAGTAGTTAATCCAGCCACTCCAGAACCAATCACAATTACATCTGCTTCTACAGTCCACCCTGGTTTTCCAGCAAGTAATTTCATTTGGAATTACCTAGGTTCGACATAGCCATATTGTCTATCAATCTGATGCCATTTATCCAACCGGCAACAATTGCACGGCAGTTTTCCGTTGCATCATCTGCGATTGCAAAGGTGTCGGCATCGATTATTTCAGCATAATCCAGAAGAAAGTTTGGAATTGCTTGAACTCCTTTACTTATTTCAAGTCGAGCAGATTTTAAATCTGAAGCTGCCTTTGCTGAATTTAGGGCGAGATAAATCCCAGCAGCACTCTCTCGTTCGGTGGTCGATAATTTCTGATTCCGGGATGACATGGCTAGTCCGCTTGCCTCGCGGATTGTTGGGGCTGAAATTATCTCAATTGGTAATTTCATATGAGCAACCATTTTTTTAATTAAGAATAGTTGTTGAAAGTCTTTCTCTCCAAAGATTGCATACTTTGGTGTAACCAAATCAAAGAGCCTTTTTACAACGGTAAGCATTCCGTCAAAATGTCCAAACCTATGAACGCCTTCAAAGAGATTGCCAATTTCGCCAGAAGAGATCAGAACTGGATCGCTTGGATAGATTTCATCGAAAGTCGGCACCCAAATTTTTGTTGCGCCACTTGCTGTCGCAAGCGCAACATCTGCATCTACACTCTTTGGATAAGTTGAAAAATCATTAGGATTTTCAAACTGCAATGGATTTACAAAGATACTTACAACAACTTCAGAGCTAAATTTTCGAGCAATTTCAATTAGTGAGGCATGGCCAGCATGAAGCGCGCCCATGGTGGGAACCAGGGCTACTGGGTGTTTTAGTTCTAGATCCATGCTCCAGTCCTTTCCGGGTACCGGGCTCGTGGTCAATAGATTACAGGGCTAATTAGATACGTTGCAAAATATTTTCGATTTCGCCAATTCCCGGAATGTAGGCGTCCGGTTCAATCTCAAGCCATGGCTCTAGAACAAACTTACGTTCATGCGCCCTCGGATGTGGCAAAACTAGGGT
>JBILDT010000098.1:0-4217 GCA_044352485.1 Candidatus Nanopelagicaceae bacterium | reverse complement strand
AGTTTTCATGACGGTCTTTCCGCTGACCTTCTTATCAAATGCTTTCGCACCAACAACCGGAATGCCTAAGGCGTTGCAGTATTTTGCGGAATGGAATCCGGTCTCGACGATGGTTGCTGCCTGTCGCGAGCTCTTTGGAACCGAGAATATTTTTGGCGCTACTGCTAATTCTTGGCCAAGTCAGAATCCAATTCTGATGTCGCTTATTTATATGGTCTTACTTGTTGCAATTTTCGCGCCAATAAGTGTGCGCAAGTATGTAAGGGTAAGTAAGTAATCTAAAGAGCAGAAAAGGCTTAGAAGAAGTTCTGAGCTTCTAAAACTGCAACGCTTATTTCACGGCCATTTGGCGCAGTGTATGTAACTGTGTCACCAATTTTTGCACCGAGAACTGCTGCACCTAATGGGGATTTTTCGCTGTAGACATCAACATCGCCACTTGCAATTTCTCGCGATCCCAGAAGAAACTTCATTTCATCACCAGCAATATCAACGGTTACTAACATTCCAAGTCCAACAAATCCAGATTCACCAGCAGGTGGATTTCCGATGTGTGCATTTTCCAGCATGTGCTTTAGTTGGCGAATTCGCGCTTCAGTCTTGCCCTGTTCATCTTTTGCGGCGTGATAGCCACCGTTCTCTTTTAAATCACCTTCAGCGCGCGCAGCTTCAATCTTCTTAACAATATCCGCGCGACGTGGGCCTTCAAGTTCTGCCAATTCGGCAGCAAGACGGTCAGCAGCTTCTTGGGTCAGCCAAGTTTGAGTAGGTTCGATAGCCATAAGACGAGAAGTTTACAGCCAAATCAACTTTAGAGAGTCGAGCAAGATTCGATCTGAGCGTTGACCGCTGCTAACCGGGTAGGAATTCGGATAATTCTGGTTTCACTTGAAGTCCCCAGTGGGATTTTGTCATCTATCTGGCCAACAATGTTTAATTCATAATCGCGGGCGGCTAATCGACAGATTACTTGTGATCCTGGGTCTTTGATTTCTACCGAATAACGAATTTCAATACTCTTGGAATCAATCTCCCTAAATGAAATCAGCGTTGATTTGATATCTGGATATGTGTAGTGGTTTGCCGTCCAGAGCAGCCAGCCACCGCCCATTACTGAAACTAGGATTGCGGTTATAAGCCATTTAGGAAAACGAGAATTTGAAATCCCATAGCGTTCGCTGAGATAAGGGTCGCTTTTAATCGGCTCGGTCATAGGGCTAAGTCTACGTAATCTCATTACAATCTGCACATGAGCGGTAGAACAACGATTGATGTAGGCATCGCAGGCTCATTAACAATGATTTTTTTGGTTACTTCGGTTTCGCTTCTTATGTGGAGTTTTTATCGCCGATATAAAAAATTATCAGACCGTAATGATGAGAAGTAAGGGATTTATCGCCCAACTGATTGCGGCAATTGCACTCTCAATTATCTTTATCGGTCTGGGCAATTGGCAATTAGATCGCTCGGAGGATGTTAAAGCTGCCAGGCAATTTGTGCCGGATAGCCCACGCGTTGATTTAGAGAGCATTGCTTCGGTAACTTCAAATTTAGAACCAAGTGCAATAAATCGCCTCGTTAAATTAAGTGGAAGTTATCGCCAGATATTTGTTGCGCCAAATCAGGAATTGTTAACAGATGGCGAAAAGTCATTTGCAAATTTAGAAGTTAGATTGCTCGAACTCTCGGGCCAGCGCGGAATTTTAGTTGTTCGCGGAGTTCAAGGCAGAGAAATTCAAGAGCTAACTGAAGAGGTAAAAATCTCGGGTCGGCTATACCCAAGGCAGACATCAGATTCGGCTAAAGCTTTGGAAAATGAGATTTCACGAATCGACCCAGCACTTATTGTTGGGCAGACCGACCTCTCGCTATTCGATGGCTATGTAGTAGCAACGGCCGAGATGACATCGCTTGGAGAAGAGATAGAGACAACGAGAATTCCGGCACCACAACTTAAATCAAAAGTTCCTGGTAGTTTTTGGCAACATATCTCATATGTATTTGTATGGTGGCTGATGGCCCTGCTTGTGCTATTTGCGCCTTTCTATAATTCGATGAAAGAGCGCCAAGTTGTCCGTGAAACGGAGGTAAAGTTGTAGCATGACCGAACTCAATCCACGCCAAGCCGCTCTTAACGGCGCGATGATCCGCTTTCGAATTATGGCTATTTATGCGGGCGTTATGTCGTTATTGCTCTGGTTCGTAAGTATCCCAACCCATTATTTTATCTTTAAAGATTTACATGAATACTTAACTTGGATCTCTCTCCTTCATGGCTTCACCTATCCGATATACGTCTTTGCGGCATTCCATTACTGTTTGAAAGCTGGCAAATCATTTAAGAGCACAATCCTGCTAATCCTTGCAGGGACACTGCCAGTCGCATCATTTGTAGCCGAACGTCGAGCCCTTCAAGAATTTAACGCACTAAGGTGATGAAGGCCTACTTAAAACCCGCAATTAAATCGGTTCTCTATCCGCTTTACGAGCGTCGATTGTTTGCAAATCTAGATTTCACGCAGACCCCACACCATGTCGGAGTAATCCTTGATGGAAATCGCAGATGGTCAAAGGCAAATCCAGCCGCTGACGGTGACACCTCAACATCTCGGGGCCATAAAGCTGGCGCCGAGAAGATAATTGAACTACTGGATTGGTGCGAAGAATCAAAGGTTGAAGTCTTAACTATCTGGCTGCTTTCAAATCAGAATTTATCTAGGCCACCTGCCGAACTTGAACCACTTCTTGAAATTATTGCCGAGACTGTAAATGATTTAGCAAGCCGCAGACGTTGGGAAATTCGACCTGTTGGATCTATGGAGCTGCTTCCAGCAAACCTGGTAGAACAGCTAAATGATGTAGCTAGCAAGACCAAGGGGATAAAGGGCGTATTAATCAATGTCGCTATTGGCTATGGCGGCCGCAGTGAGATTGCAGATGCAGTTAAATCAATAATTAAATCTCCGGAAAATGTGGGGAAAAGTCCGGCTGAAATTGCAAGCGCAGTCAGTGTCGAAGAAATTGGCCGCCACTTATATACCGCAGGCCTGCCTGATCCGGACTTAGTTATCCGAACATCGGGGGAGCAACGCCTTGGCGGATTCTTACTCTGGCAGAGCGCACATTCCGAGTTCTACTTCTGCGAAGCCTATTGGCCGGACTTTAGACGAGTCGATTTCCTTCGTGCGCTTAGAGCATATTCACAACGCAACCGTCGCTTCGGGAAATAGCAGCAGCTAAAAGTTAGTTAGAAATTTACATTTGAAATAAGCGTGTCGCAGGCCTTGGCTCTCATTATGGTTTTACCTTTTGTTCACCAGGTTATCCACCTCAAGATAAAACTAAAAAAGAATGCGAGTGCCAATTGGCCAAAAGAATGACCTATGTTCTAGATACCAGCGTATTACTCGCAGACCCCGCAGCACTTACAAGATTTGCTGAACATGAAGTAATTATCCCAATCACGGTAATTGGTGAATTGGAGACCAAACGCGATCATCCCGAACTTGGTTATTTTGCTCGAGCCGCACTTCGCACCCTTGATGACCTGCGAATTGAACATGGCCGACTTGATGAAGATATCAAATTAAATAAAGAGGGCGGAACGCTTCGGGTTGAGCTAAACCACTCTGATTCCTCATCCTTGCCGAGCGGATTCCTGCGTGATGGTTCAAATGATTCACGGATCCTTTCGATAGCCAGAAATATGATGGCAGAATCCAGAGATGTTGTTCTTGTAACTAAGGACTTACCACTTCGCGTAAAGGCTTCTTCGGTCGGAGTTAAATCCGAGGAGTATCGAGCCGAACTGGCACTAACAAGTGGTTGGACCGGAATGATTGAGGCAACTGTTGGTGGAAATCTAATCGATGCTTTGTATGAAGGTGGCAAGGTTGCCGATGAACTAGGCAAAACCCATCCATGCCATACCGGAATCGTTCTGCATTCGGATAAGGGAAGCGCGCTAGCCCGAGTCACTCCAGATAAACAACTGCAATTGGTCCGTGGCGATCGCTCAGCATTTGGTTTGCATGGCCGAAGCGCCGAACAACGGGTTGCCCTCGATCTACTTTTGGATAATGAAATCGGGATCGTCTCTCTTGGAGGACGGGCCGGAACCGGTAAGAGTGCGCTCGCACTTAGCGCCGGATTGGAGGCGGTCCTAGAAAAGCGCCACCATAAGAAAGTTGTAATCTTCCGCCCGCTTTATGCCGTCG
>JBILDT010000097.1:0-4280 GCA_044352485.1 Candidatus Nanopelagicaceae bacterium | reverse complement strand
GGCGGAACTTTCCCGGCACAAGTTTGGAATACATATACAAAGCTTGCTCAAAAGGGAATGCCCGCAACCCAATTCCCAGAGCCAGCATATGTCGGCGGTACCGATTCAGTTTCATATTTGGATGCAGTCCCAACTCTTGATCCAGAGCTTGCCGGGAAGTATGAATCTGGGGCTACTAAGAAGAAGAAACTCGCAGCAAGGCAATGAAATTAATTGCGAAGAGCGCAGTTCTTCTCGCAATCATCGCAGCCCTGCTTTCATTTATTAAATTTGATTACTGTAGATCAAATGGGTGGACGCCCCCCGGCGATTACATTCACGCTTGTTATTCAGATTTTCCAGCACTTTTCGGAGCCCGTGGATTAATAACAAATAGTTGGCCATACAGCAGTGCAACCAACGCAGTTGAGTATCCACCAGTAACTGGTTTGATCATGTGGGCAACCTCCTTCTTAGTTGGCGACGGCGAAGATAAATTCGTAAATTATTTTGACATCAATGCTCTGCTAGTTGCGCTGCTCTTTATTGCAACAGTAGTTTTTCTGAAGAAATTAAAGCCAGAGCTCTGGTACCTACTTCCAATTGCGCCAGCAGTTGTCGCATCCTTATATATAAATTGGGATATCTGGGCAGTGATAAGCGCGCTCGCCGCAATTTATTACTTTGATGTTGGAAAATATCATAAGAGCGCAATAGCACTAGGATTATCGATTGCAACAAAATTCTTCCCAATAGTTTTATTGTTACCAATCGCCTTAATCCTGATTAGAAAATCAAAGATTAGAGAGTTGGTTCTCTACTGTTCCATCACCTTTATAACTTGGTTACTCATTAATTTGCCATTCATTATTACTACTCCAACTGGTTGGTTGAGATTCTTTAAATTGAACTCTGAACGAACAGCAGATTGGGGTTCAATCTGGCATGCTTTAGAAATTTTCGGATTAAATATTAAGCACTTAAATCTAATTTCACTCATCGTATTTGCGGTGGGCGCACTTGCCTTCACATTATTTGTTTATGGAATTCCAGAAGTTCCAAAGTTGGCCACTATCGCCTTTTTTATAGTTGCCATATTTGTAACTGCCAGCAAGGTTTATTCACCGCAATATGTTCTGTGGTTAACACCGCTCGCAATTCTTGCAATGATAGATAAGAGAGATCGTTTAGATTTCTGGGTCTGGCAATTTGCGGAATTGATTTATCACTTTGCAATCTGGCAATACCTGGCGGAAGTCTCGGGCACCAACTTCGCTATCCCCGCCTGGGCCTATGCGGTCGCCATCGTGCTTCGAGTTGGCGCCCTGACCTGGTTCTGCCTGCGTCTTATGCGTAGGTCCACACCAAAATTTGGTCCACAGAACCTTGAATTTTTATCTGGCGTCGGACAGGGTTACGCTTAGCCTTCCTTCAAGAGAGCCACACCCGTGGATTTCGCGAAGGAGCAATAACCCTCCTGCCGCGGAAATTCCGTGGCCGCTTTAGTCCAGAGGAGGTGGGGTTAACTTATGCGTAGATATGAACTCATGGTCATTCTCGATCCTGAATTAGAAGAACGCACAGTCGCACCAAGTCTTGAGACATATCTCAAGATCATCAAGGAAAGTGGCGGCACTGTCGACAAGCTCGACATTTGGGGCCGTCGTCGTATGTCCTTCGAAATAAATAAAAAGCCAGAAGGAATTTACGCTGTCGTTGATATGCACTGTGGTCCAGATGCGATTAAAGAACTTGATCGCCAGTTAAATTTGAACGAAGCAGTGCTTCGTACAAAAGTCGTCCGTCCAGAGTAAAACCAAAAGCATCTAAAGTAGATTAAAAACAGAGAAGAGAAGAGAGAAAAATGGCAGCAGGAGATACAACAATCACTATGGTTGGAAATCTTGTAAACGATCCTGAATTGCGCTTCACACCATCTGGTGCTGCAGTTGCAAAATTCACGGTTGCTTCAACTCCGCGTTACCTCGATAAGAACACAAATGAATGGAAAGATGGCGACAGCCTCTTTCTTGCTTGCAATATTTGGCGTCAGGCAGCAGAGAACGTTGCAGAATCACTTACTCGCGGAATGCGCGTAATTGTTACTGGTCGTTTGAAGCAACGCTCATACGAAACCAAAGAGGGCGAAAAGCGCACTGTGTACGAAGTTGAAGTAGACGAAGTTGGTCCATCACTTCGCAATGCAACTGCAAAGGTCACTAAGACAACTCGCGCTGCGGGTGCATCTGGTGGCAGCGGTTCATTCTCAACTCCGGTCTCTGAAACTGCTTCAGCTGAAGATCCATGGTCTGCAGCTCCTGTCGGAGGTGGCTGGTCTTCAGCCGGTTCCGATGATCAACCTCCCTTCTAAATAATTTATCCAATTAACCATTCCCGTCAGAATTGACGGGGCATCCTAAAAAGGAGCACCACAGTGGGCGCAAGAAATAATAAGACGCTGAAGCCGAAGCCAAAAGTAAGCAAGATGTCGGCAGCAGCAATGAAGAAGTTTAAGAAGAAGCCATGCTCTTTCTGTCGCGATAAGGCAACTTATATCGATTACAAAGACATCAACCTTCTTCGCAAGTACATCTCAGATCGCGGCAAGATCCGCGCTCGTCGAGTTACGGGTGCATGCACCCAACACCAACGTCAGATTGCTGCCGCGGTAAAGAATTCCCGCGAAATGGCACTTCTGCCTTACACCTCAACAGCGCGATAAGGGGAATAAACCATGAAACTTATTCTTACTCGTGAAGTATCAGGCCTAGGCCAAGCTGGCGATGTCGTAACCGTTAAAGATGGTTTTGCTCGCAACTTCCTATTGCCTCGTGGCAATGCAATCGCTTGGAGCCTTGGTGGCGAAAAGCAGATTGAAGGAATCCGTCGTGCTCGTAGCGCTCGTGAAATTCGCGACCTCGATCACGCAAGAGAGATCAAGGAATCACTTGAGAAGACCGAGATTGTTATCAAATCAAAGGTCGGAGCAACTGGAGTTCTATTCGGTTCAGTGACAGATAAGGACATCGCTGCAGGCATCAAAGCTGCAACCGGTCTAGATATCGATCGCCACCGCGTAAAGGTTGCTGGACATATTAAGAAGCTTGGTAAATACACTGCGAAGGTTTCACTTCAAGGTCAAATATCTGCCAACGTTACAATCTCAGTTGTGGCTATTTAATAGTTCAAAATAGTCAGGAATATTTAAAGGCCCGTCTCTTTCGAGACGGGCCTTTATTCTTGAATATTGAGATGAAGAAATAAATCTTTACCCACAGGTTTTAGGAAAAAATTGAGCGTAAAAGAGGGTTGACCCTCGCACTTCTCCACCTGTTATACACACCTTATCCACCTCAATTCCCAACTTCTCCACATGCCCGCGCACATCGATCTCGGACTTTCTAACACCTCTGACCCCAACTTCATTAAATTACGTTCGACAGAGAAAATTCTTGATGTCAGTGGTCTTTGGGAGGCTTTATCTATGAGCATCGCAGAACTCCCCAACCGCGGAAATAACTCCAATAATCGGATTCCAGCAACTGTTGAATTTGAACGTACGCCACCACAAGATTTAATTGCCGAGCAAGGCGTTCTTGGTGGAATGTTGTTAAGTAAAGAATCAATTGCAGATGTAGTCGAAATTATTCGCGAACGCGATTTCTATCGACCAGCACACGAATTAATTTACGATGCAATTCTAGATTTGTATGGTCGTGGCGAACCCGCTGATCCAGTAACTGTTGCAGCTGAATTAACAAAGCGTGGCGACATCGCTCGTGCCGGTGGCGCACCTTATCTACACACACTTATTAATTCGGTTCCTACTGCGGCTAATGCTGGTTATTACGCGAAGATTGTTCGCGACCATGCAATCATGCGTCGCCTAGTTGAAGCTGGAACAAAGATTGTTCAACTTGGATATTCCGGTGAAGGCGAAGTTGATGATGCTGTTGATCAAGCATCAGCAGAAATTTTTCAAGTCACCGAACATCGCACAACCGAGGATTACATTCAACTCTCCGAACTACTTCCAGCAGCACTGGATGAAATTGAAGCGATTTCAAATGGCGTTAAAGGCGAAGGTGTAAAGACTGGATTTAAAGATCTCGACACTCTGACAAATGGCTTACACCCAGGAAACATGATTGTTCTAGCTGCGCGTCCTGCTGTAGGTAAATCAACTCTCGGCCTTGATATCGCACGCTATGCATCGATTCACAATGGTGATCCAGCGGTTATCTTCTCACTTGAAATGAGCCGCTCTGAAATCACGATGCGTATGCTCTCGGCCGAAGCCA
>JBILDT010000096.1:0-4342 GCA_044352485.1 Candidatus Nanopelagicaceae bacterium | reverse complement strand
TGGATTGGTAAAAGCCAGCAGCGCAATATTTTGCGGTCCGATCTCCTTTATCGCCTCTAGATAAATAATAAAACCGACTGCAGTGCAGAGAAGTGAAACTGCTAAAGCTGCCACGATGTATTTACTTTCCAAACTTCCTGTAGGCCAACTTGTGGCACCAGGCCCTAACCAAATAATCGCGGTGAAGATCATTGCGATTGCAAGAACTCCGGATGTAGGAACCTCCGAAAGATGGCGGCGAACCAATCTTGGGCCATATGCAAATCCCATCGTGCACACGACAACCAGCAGAACTTTGCCGATATCTGATTTCCCAATTGCTGCGTCAATACCAATCAAGCAGGTGACGCCCACAAGTCCAGTTATAACTCCAACGATTCTTGAACGGCTGATCGCGCTATGTTCACGTTCAGCAATGGCAAATAGCAGAGCAAAAATTGGAGTTGCTGCCATCAGCAAACCAACAACAGTTGTATCAATACTTTTCTGCGCAAAGCTAGTTAGCCACCAAGGAATTGTCATTTGAATTAGAGCGAACACAAGGATCCAAGGCCACTTCTTTAGAGCAGCAAATAGCGTTCTCTGTTGAAGTGCATAGAGGAGCATGACAAATCCTGCAACTAAAGCCCGAATTAAAACGATGCTGCTAGGTTGAAATTTCTCTAACAGAACTTTGGTAAAGATCCAAGGTAAGCCACCGATAATACTGCTGCCAACAAAAAGTAGGATTCCGCGCCTACTCATTTTTTCTCTCTTGCGCATATGCAATAACGCCAATTTCAACGGGCTTGATCGGCATCTGCGGAGCAAACCCAGAGTGTTCATCCATTTCTAAACCAGAATTTTCTGAAATCAACTTTTGAATCACCGGCGAGCAATAACGGCCTTGGCAACGCCCCATGCCAACTCGACTAATTCGTTTGGAAGCTCCGGCACTTAAAGTATCTTCAGAAATTCCAGCTTTAATTTGAGAATAACTAATGCTTAGGCAGCGGCAAACCACAGTCTCTTCCTCAGCTAATTCATCAATGAAGACCGGTGCCTTGAAAATTCGCCACAATACTTTCTGGAAGCCAAGTTGATTTCGTAGTTGAACACAACTAATTAAATTAGCGAATCGATCGGATAGTGATTTCTGGCTACCTTCCTGGGCAAGCAAAGCATAAGCAAGGAGAGTGCCGCTGGATTGCGCGACCTGCGCACCATTTATCCCAGAGCCATCGCCAACTATCCAAACATTAGGAATATTCGTCGATCCAGCGAGAGTTTTCTTCGCGCCCAGATATTTCCAGCGGTTATCAACTTCATGTTCGCAACCAAGTGATCGAGCAATCTCATTTGAAGGGATAAATCCATATCCAATAGTTATTGCATCAATTTCAAAGGATTTGGCTGATGATTTATCTAGTTTTTTAAACTCGACAGACTCTACTGATTCACTGCCATCGACTCTCGCAACTATATGGCCTGACAGAATCTTGGTCTTTGCCTTTGCGATAGTCAGCAGATACCCGACTCCAGTTAAAGCTAGCTTTGGTGATCGAAGAAAGAGGAGTCCGCCCAGAATAAAGTTCTTTATAGTAAATAACTTTGCGCTTTCAGCAATCGCAGCAACATCAACACCAGCACGGATTAATTCAGCCGCCAACTGCAAATTGAGTGGACCATTTCCGGCAATTGCTACTCGGTTTCCGGCGGATACTTGATAACTGCGTAGCAAAGATTGCCCCGCACCTGTTGTCAGCACACCAGGAAGAGTCCAGCCTGGAAAAACTAATCCGCGTTCAAATGCACCGGTAGCGATGACGACATGCTTTGGAGTAATTACATATCTATTTGTGTCGTCATAGCCCAGGAACTTTTCTGGTCCGAAGACGCCCCAAATTTTTAAATTAAATAGGAATTTAGCACCGCTCTTCTCAAATTTTCTAATGAGAGCTTTGCCCTTGCGATATTGCGAATCTAGCTTTTCTTCTGAAACTGAGAAATCATTTGCAGGTTGTTTGAAATACTGGCCACCAGAAGCTTTGCGCTCGTCAATCAAGAGAACTGCTTTTCCGGCGCTTCCTAACTTGGCCGCAACACTCATGCCTGCTGGTCCCGCGCCAATAATCAGAACATCAGGGGAGAGTGCAATTTCTGGTAGCTGCTCGATCTCTGATTCAACTTCAAAGTTTGGCTTGGAAATATGTTGCCTCTGATTAGTTATTTCCATTTCTGGCTTGAGTTGCGTCATGCACGCAAGCAGACCCTCTTCGCCATTCACATTAACTAGGCATTCATTACAGACACCCATTCCGCAGAAGACACCACGTTTTTCAGTTCCTTCAGTATTTCGAAGTCCGTATTCACCTGAGTTGATCAGAGCGGATGCAATTGAATCGCCGACAACGCCCTCGAACTTTTTCTCATTAAATTCAAATGTGCAAGATGGGCCGTAACTATCAACGCCCTTAACTCTTACTCGCACTTGAAAACTCCTGTCGCAATAAATATCTTCAGTTTATTCTTCCATAACGCTCAATAATCTCTATCATAGGTTAATGCACCAGATTTTTATCGGATGTTCTCGGAGGGCAATTAAGTGAGCGAAGATTTAACCGGCAAAGTTATTTTGGTTACAGGCACTTCAAAGGGGATTGGTAGCGAAATCGCGGCAACTTTGGGGCGATGCGGTGCATCTGTAATTGCGCACTACGGCAAGGATGCGCAAGGCGCACAGGATGCAACTAAAGATATTCCAGATGATCGCAAGTTACTTATCAGTGTTGATTTAAGTCAGCCAGATAGCTATTTAGAACTCTGGCAGAAAGCCTTGGCTTGGAAGGGACGTATTGATGTGTTGATTCCAAATGCAGCAATCATGCCTGAAGCCGCAATTACCGAACCAGTTGAAGTTTGGGGCAAGGCCTGGAATGACGCTCTAGCAGTTAATGCAACAACGCCCGCATTTTTAATTCGCGAAGCCGTTAACCATTTTCTAGAAATCGGTGGCGGAAACATTATTGGGATTTCGAGCTGGGCCGCACAACGCGGATCAGGAAATCCGAAACTTGGTGGATATGCCGCATCGAAATCAGTAATTGCCGCGCTCTTGAAAACTGTTGCTCGGGCATATGCAAAAGATGGCATTTATGCCTATCTAATTTCGCCAGGAATTGTAAGAACCGCAATGTCTGAAGCATCAGCCAAGTCACTTGGTGGCGAAGATGCTGTCACAGCAACGCTTTCGATGGGCGAGTGGGTTCCGCCAAGTGAGATTGCAAATCTGGTTGCCTTTCTTGCCACCGGCAAGAACAAGCAAATGACTGGCTCAACCTTTGATGTAAACGGTGCTACTTACATCAGATAAGTATCGTCTCCATCTTTAAATGCCGGAGTATTGATCACTAGGTATTTTGCGCTGCCTTTAAGGCTGTATTCGCAGCCTTGTTTCAATGTAAGAACATCCCCAACTTTCATCGCAATTCCGGATTCGCCGTCGATATTAAATTCAAGGCTTCCAGAGACTAAGTAATAGGTGCGCAGAATTGAATTAGTTCTAAGTCTTTGGTGCTCGCCAGAAATTTCAACTTCGGTGACGCTTATGGCGCTGTTGGACTTTGCAGAATTAAGCAAGGTCTTCAATTCAAGGCTATTTTCTGGCTCTAAAATCTTTGGTGTGGATTGATTCGAAATCAATTCATACTTTCCTGACATGAGATAAACCTTAGCCAAGAATCTTACGAATAGCTTCGGGCAGATAATCAATAATTGAAGTCGCTGAAATTGGCCCACCCTTTGATGCAAGCCGCGCAGCGCGATCATGGATAAATGCACCAGAAGCTGCAACTTCTGCAAAGCGATTAGCCGAATTCAAGATTTCAATCTCGTTTGTAGCAGCTAGCGCCCCAATGATTCCGGCTAAGACATCACCTGAACCAGCAGTTGCAAGCCACGGAGTAGCAGCTGGAAGTTCAATAATGATTTCGTTATTTGCTACAACTGTCTTTGACCCCTTGAGTAAAACTGTTACACCCAAGATATCCGCACACTCTTGCGCCCAACGCTTTGGGTCATCCGAGATTTCATCCGCAGAAGTATTGATACCATTTTTCTTTAAAAGCCGGGCCAACTCACCAGCATGAGGCGTAATTAAAGTCGGCTGTTCCAACTTCTCTGCCAAATAAAGTGCTCCTGCATCAAGGATTGTAGGAACGCTCTGTCGCTCAATCACCTTAAACCAACGATGGCGAAGCCAAGTTGTGTAGTCATCAAATTTCTTATCTACGATTCCTGATCCAGCAACCCATGCAGTTACTGCACCTGGTTGGACCACAACTTCGGGGGATGAATGCAAAAC
>JBILDT010000095.1:0-4368 GCA_044352485.1 Candidatus Nanopelagicaceae bacterium | reverse complement strand
ATTCGTTACATGGCTCGACTTTCTTTCCCAGAACGCTATCAAGCAGATGCAGAGCGCTTTGGTCTAGATCATCACGAATTTGAAATGTTAAATGTTTTCTATTCCACATCAGGAAAAGCGTTAGAAGAACTTGCAGATGCAGGTGCGCTAGATCCAGTTGTAAAAGCAAACGCGCCAGATTATTTTGCTGACCTTCCTGAAGATAAAGCACCATATGGAAGAGTCGTCGTTTCTAGAGGACGTGCCCGACCAGATCAATTAACTGGCGCCGAATGGGTTTTAGATCTGCGAGATACAACGTTGGGTCTGGGCGTTGACATTCGCTTCAATCACCGAGTTTCAGATGTAATCCAAAATGAAGGTCGAATCACAGGCGTTGTTGGAACTGTAGACGGGAAACCATTCACTGTTAATTCAAAACGTGGAGTTCTTTTTGCAACCGGTGGTTTCACACACAATCCAGATCTTATGAGCGATCACATGTCGACCCCAGTTCGACTTGGTGGCGCAGCCAAAGGATCACGTGGAGACTTCATGCGCATTGGTGCATCACTTGGCGCCAGGCTGCACAACACGGCAGCTGCTTGGTTAGCCCCGATTCCTCTTGAAGCGCTGGTTCGCGACCCTCAATCTGTCACAACAAATATTTTCGCATTGCGCGGCGATAGCATGATTATGGTTAACAAGTATGGCCGTCGAACAGTTAACGAGAAATTGCCGTATCACGAACTAGGTAGATCAATGTTGCGATGGGATGCATCGCAGGCAGAGCACCCAGATTTAAGAATGTTCATGATCTTCGATAGTTCTGCTCGAGTCCATTTCTCTGATGGAACAAGTGGAAATCCGATAAAGCCACCAGGCGAACATGATCCAAATTTGGTCGAGGGCAACACGCTTGAAGAACTTTCAGCCGCAATCAAAAAACGTATTCTTGAAATCGGTCCAACACATATGGCCGGTCTAGAAATTGCGCAGGACTTTGCATCGAATCTAAAAGAAACAATAGAAGAATTCAATCGACATGCAGCAACCGGCAAAGACCCAATTTTCCATCGCGGAGAATCGGCAATTGAACTGTTCCGCAACGGACCAGCGCGTCCAGGTAACGAGAACAATGCAGCGCTCTTTCCTTTCGATTCAACGGGACCTTACTTCGCTTTGATTCTTGCGCCAGGAACTCTTGATACAAAAGGTGGACCTGCAATTGATGCCGAAGGTCGTGTTCTTCGCGCAAGTGATGGCGAACCAATACCTGGATTATTTGCTGCAGGAAATTGTGCCGGTTTTCCATCAGGCCAGGCATATTGGGCCGGGGGAGCAACAATCGGTTTAGCAGTTACCTTTGGTTATCTTGCTGCCTTAAATGTTTCGGCAATAAAACAGAATTAAAAAAGATTTAAAGCGCAAGCCATCCGCCGTCAACAGGAATGAACGCTCCTGTTACGAATGAAGCTTCATCAGATAATAAAAACGCACAAGCCTTCGCTATTTCATTTGGATTGGCAGGTCTTCCAATTGGAATCCGCTCTTTCATCCAGGCACTTTTGACGGGATCTTGAAGAGATTCTGCGCTCATCGGTGTTGCAACAGGTCCAGGTCCAATCACATTTACTCGAACACCATATTTAGACCAATCAACTGCAAGTGCTTTTCCTAATTGAAGAACCGCGCCCTTCGAAGCGGTGTATGCGGCATTTCCACCATAACCAACAGCAGAAAGAATTGAGCCAATCAAAACAATCGAACCCGAACCTTGTGGCACCATCAAACGACCAGCTGCTCGAGCGATCAGAAATGATCCAGTCACATTCGTGTTCATTGTCTGCTCAAATATTTCTAGGGACATTTCGCGTGCATCTATAAAGTTCTCTTCGATACCTGCGCAGTTAACGACGCCATCTATTCGACCAAACTTCTTTATGGCTTCTTCGAAAAGCGCATCAACTTCGGATTCGATTCTTACATCTGCAGTGATACTGATGCCGCCAGTTAAATCTTGCATTTCATGAATTTTGGTATCTGGTAAATCCGTACAGATCACGTGATGACCGCGCTCTGCAAGCATCAAAGCCGTAGCTCTGCCAATGCCAGAAGCGGCGCCTGTCACCATGGTTACTTTTTTAGTACTCATAATCTTGCTAAAACTTTACATGAGAGTGACCCGGAATTGAAGAGTTCGTTATGTCTAACGTGGACCGTACTGGGATCGAACCAGTGACCCCCACAATGTCAATGTGGTGCTCTACCGCTGAGCCAACGATCCTTAAGAAACCTTAAGATGCGGAATATTACATCAAATATTTCTTTCTTAGTTTCCTGCCCTTCCAAAGTCATCTTCCAAACGCTCGATGTCATCCTCGCCGAAGTAGCTTCCGGTCTGAACTTCAACGAAAATAATTTCATCCTTGCCGGTGTTAGCTAGGCGATGCAGAACGCCAATTTTGAATTCAACAGTGTCACCTGGTTTAACTTGAGAGATCTGGCCATCGATTGTTACTTCGCCGGTTCCTTGAACAATGAACCAATGTTCAGCACGGTGTTTATGGCGTTGATAGGAAAGTCTGGTACCTGGTTTCATCCAGATGCATTTAACTTTATGAGTAGAAGATTCTTGAAGAACTTCATAGCGACCCCAAGGTCGTTCTGATTTCTCTAGTTCACTCATTAGTTTCCTAACTAATTCATCTTCGTTGAATTAAGTGAGTTAATTATGGAGGTCGGAACGGGATTTGAACCCGTGTAGCAGGATTTGCAGTCCTGAGCCTCGCCTCTCGGCCATCCGACCATCTTTTCCTGCAGCTTTCGTCACGTGTGGTGCACCAGAGCGGACGACCGGGTTCGAACCGGCGACCTGAACCTTGGCAAGGTTCCGCGCTACCAACTGCGCTACGTCCGCATTCTTACATTCAACATTTCTGCAGAATCAAGAGGGCAAATCTAGCGCACCAAACGGGCAAGCGCCAAAGCGGGACGATTCGGTTCTGGTCATCTAGCGTTAGGGCGTGGATTTGAACCGACCTTTCTTCTGGATGAATGGGGTTCTGGCTACCGATTTAATCGAAGTAACCAGCGATCCGGATTCGCTAAACGACGGTGGGTTCTGGGCGGTATCAACAACCTTTGAGGGTAAATATTTATTTGCAAAGTTTGCGACAGTTATTCGGGGAGCAACCTTTCCGCAAACCGGGGAGTGGAACGGCCTTTCGGAAGTTTGGCAGAGTTCAATGCTGCAGCCAGAGTTTGAGGAATATGTAAACAACATTCGTGAACAGATCAAGTTAGGCAACGTTTATCAAGTGAATGCTTGCCGGATTCTTTCGACAAAGATATCAAAAGAGATATCGATTGCTCCGCTTTTTTCAAAGATTCTGGATAAGAACCCTGCGCCTTTCGCTTCATTTTTGAGGTTGCCTGACATCGAAATTGCATCTGCGTCGCCCGAGCTTTTCTTGACTCGCGAAGGTTCATATATAAAGACAAGCCCTATAAAGGGAACACGCAAGTTATCTGAAACTGGAGCGGCTTTTTCGGATAAAGACAGAGCTGAAAATGTGATGATTGTTGATTTAATGCGTAACGACTTTGGGCGAATCTGCAAGGCAGGAAGCGTCAAAGTCTCGCAGTTATTTAGAAGTGAATTACATCCAGGGCTTGAACATTTAGTTTCTGATGTTGTCGGAGAAGTGCGGGATGAATTAACTTGGTCGCAAATCTTTAAGGAGATTCTTGCGCCAGGATCAGTTAGCGGGGCTCCCAAAGAATCTGCAATGAACATTATTGCTGACAGCGAGCCAACTGATCGCGGGCCATATTGTGGAGCACTTGGTTGGATTGAAGGTGAATCGGCAAACCTTAGTGTTGCAATCCGAATCTTCTGGCGCAACGGCGAGAAATTGAAGTTTGGTGCCGGTGCAGGAATTACTTGGTCGAGCGATGCGACGGCCGAATGGGAAGAAACCGAATTAAAGGCTGCGAGGCTGCTTTCAATAGCTGGTGGATTTCAAAGTGATCGGTGGCCATTTGGTGTTGGTCTCTTCGAAACGATTCGTGTTGAAAAAGGTAAGCCACAATTACTTAAGGAGCATCTAAACCGAGCACGAAAGAGCGCGGGGGAATTGGGATTTGAAATTCCAAGTGATTACGAAATTCTGGATGCAATAGGTTCATTGGATCAGGTTGAACTTGGAAGGCTGCGTTTAACCTTCGGTGAAAATTTCCAGGTCTCGATTGATCCTTATATTGACGCATCGCATTCGGCAAAGGTCGGTTTGAAGAGCCTTGATTTCTCGCCAGAAACAAAGCGGCATAAAAAATTTCCATACACATCAAACTTAAATCTTTTAACGCAAGCCCGGGTAGATGGCT
>JBILDT010000094.1:0-4390 GCA_044352485.1 Candidatus Nanopelagicaceae bacterium | reverse complement strand
TTCGAAATTTGCTTTGTCGGGTTTATTATTTGGAATCCGAAGTGTTCGCCCCGCCCCAAGTGCTGATTCAACATATTCATCTGGCGAAATCTCTAAAACCTTCGCCCATTCAATCTCACTTGCTATTTCTCGCAGAGTTGAGGTCTGTGGAGTTAGCGAAGAATCAGTTCGATTTAGGGCTTCAGCAATTGCTCCTGATTTCATGGTGAGCAGTGAAGGGAACGAGCCACCAAAGGCGTAGGGCCAGAAATACATTAATTGTTTGATTGCGGCTGAGTGAAATGTTCGAGCGCTTGCATTAGGAATTCCAAGACCACGTAATCTCGCGCGCATTTCACCAGCTGCACGTGCGGTGAATGTTAGAGCCAGAGTTTTACTTGAATCTGTAACGCCAATTGCAATTGCATAGGCAATCCGATGTGTAATAACACGAGTCTTTCCAGTTCCGGCGCCAGCAATTACGCAGACCGGGCCACGGACCGCTTTTACAACTTCTCGCTGCTCTGGATCTAAAGCTTCAAGTATCTGATCAACACTGGCTGCCGGCATTTACTTACCAATCAAATCTCGGACATCTGCTCCATTTTTTTCATACCAAAACTCAATCATTTTTCGGGCAACGCTCATGCCAGGTGGCAGAGTAAGTGATTTATCTGCAATTGCAGCGCGCATTTGCTCCCTGGTAAACCAGCGAATCTCTTCAATCTCTTCGCCATCAGCTTTCGCAGAATCCGGATTAATTGCAATCCCAGAAAATGAAATCATTATCGAAGCTGGGAAGGGCCATGGTTGTGATCCAAGATAAGTAATTGAATCAAGGCGAACTGCAGACTCTTCAAAGACCTCACGTAAAACTGTCTGCTCAAATGATTCGCCAGGTTCAACGAAACCTGCAAAGCAAGAGA
Organism: Candidatus Nanopelagicaceae bacterium; assembly: GCA_044352485.1. Lineage (GTDB taxonomy): Bacteria > Actinomycetota > Actinomycetes > Nanopelagicales > Nanopelagicaceae > AAA044-D11. Next base: position 3,485 of record JBILDT010000094.1, on the reverse strand, counting down.
ATCTCCGCTCTGGCCAAATCTTTTGGCGACCAAGCAATACTCGATCTTCTTGATCTTTAACTAAAACAATTACGGCGCCATCAGTTCTTGGATAATGTTCTGATCCATCTGAGGAACATTTACGTAGTGAACCGCCATTTGCGCTTAACGTTGGTTTGCCACATCTGGCGCAGAATTGATGGGTGTGATGCCAATTAGCAATTGCTTGCGAATGAATTGCCAGGCCCATCTCTAGTTGTGATAAATGATCGCCTAGTGTTCTTAAGGTTTGGTAATTCTCAAGGGTCTCAAAACTTTCAAAATCAGATGCATCGCTGCACCAAGCGAAGTAGGAAATGCCATTATCGATTCCTAGAAATAACTCTTCGCCTTCAGCGAAACTAGAATCTTTGCGTAGTTGGGCAATCTGATCAGCGCTCTGAAAATCTAATTCGTAACTCTCTTTGACTCGAAATTTTCCCGAAGCGAAGTGAAGTATTCGAGCGCTCTTCCAAAGCCTTGCTAATTCATCGGGTTTTAGCCGAAGCTCACCAGAGCGATCTACCGCCTCGCTGGCCAATGGGAGCTTCAAAACATTCACCCGCCGACCTTACTAGGGCAGGCAAATTGAAGCGAAAAATCCCTTATAAAGTGCGCTCGTGCGAATAACTACATGGAACTTGCTGCATGGCCAAGGTGCGGAAAATTTACGGGCTATTGCAAATGCGTTAGATGTTGGTAATTCTGATTTCGCAGTCGGTGTTCAAGAAGTTGATGCATTTCAGGATAGATCAGACCAAGTTTTTCAGGTTGCAGATTTGGCTAGTGAATTAAGCGCAAAATATTATGGCTTTGTTCGTTGCGTTATCGGAACCCCAGGATTCAAATGGCGCAAGGTCAAAAGCGATGAAGCTATTTTGATGGCTAGTTCGGATTCAACCAATATAAATTCAACCAATATCGCTGGTGAAAAAGTTTTGAATGATGACAAACCACCTTCGTATGGAATTGGTTTGATAACAAATATCCCAGTTACAAAATGGGAAGTTCTGGCGCTTGGTAAATCTGTAGTTGGATTGCCACTTCTTTTTCCTGCCGGTGATGCAGATTCCGCCGGTGATGCAGATTCCGCCAACGCAGCTAATAGTTCACCAAAACCAAAATTGAGATTTATCTATGTGAAAGATGAACCAAGATATGCAGTTGCTGCGCAATTAGAGAATGGCTTTACTGTGGTGAATATGCATCTTTCGTTTGTTCCATTTGTAAATCTCTTTCAATTGTGGCGAGTGAAGCGTTGGTTAGCAAAAATGCCAGGCAAGCACATTCTGCTTGGGGATTTGAATCTACCCTTCGATTTGCCAGTTAAATTCTCTAAGTGGAAATCGCTAATTTCAATGGCAAGCTATCCAACCTGGCAGCCAAAGATTCAATTTGATTACATTCTTAGCGATAACTTTGTAGTGGGTAAATCAAGCAAGGATTTGATTAAACCGATATTTTTAAAGAGTGATATCAGCGATCACTTGCCAGTTACGATTGAAATTAGCTGATCTTCATCTAATAAATCTGCAGGGCGCACAGTTTCGTTTGAACCAACGTAGTGAAATGCTGCGCTGATATTCTCTATTTTGATTCCAAATAATTTTGAGTAAGCCAGGCGATACATCGCTAATTGAATTGCTGCCGCCGCTAAGTCATCTCCGCTCTTAGTTTTGCCGGTCTTCCAATCAACAACTTCGTATTGCCCATCATTCTCATAGACCGCATCTATTCGCCCGCGCAGCAGGATGCCTCCGAGGACGGTTTCAAATGGAACTTCAATTCCACCAGGAGCAGGATCTCGCTTAGCCCAATCACTTGCGAGCCAAGCTGTTTTCAATTCTTCTAGTGGCAGATCATCCAAATTTCTCTGGGCGCTATCAACTTCATATAAATCATCTTCATCCAATACCTGAGGATCTTTGTATTGCGCTTCAATCCATAGATGGAATGCGGTTCCGCGCCGTGCAAATTTATCAATGTGATTTGGCATTGGACGACGAATATTCAAAGCCAGCGCATCTGGGTCTTCTGCCAGATTTACTAAAGTCGAAACTGACATTCGCGTTGGCAGCTTTACTTGTAAACCAGCGCCTCGTTCGCCTACCTCGGTTATCAATGCAATTGCATCATTGGCTAGCCCAATTTCCTCTGGTGTTTTAGCAGCGTCGAGTAATTCTTGGGGGCTGGCAAATGGTGAAGTTTTAGAAACATATTCAATTGACTTTGCAATCTCCTCAGAGCGAGAAGATTTAGTTGGCCAGATTCCGGTGCGCGGTGTGGTTCGGGTTGGATTTCCTGAAGTTGGCTTATCCATTTCAAAGAGCTTATTCTTTGAATCAACTGAATCAACAACTGTTTCAACTAAGTTATAAAGCGCGCTGGCATCTACTGGATCCATGCCATTGCCAAACCAAGATGCGGTCGCAAGCAGATTAATTTTTGCGCGAGTAAATGCAACGTAGGCTAGGCGCCACTCTTCCTCTTCGCGCCGCTTCTTCCAAGATTCTTTAACAACATCAAGTGCTTTTCGTACCTCTACATGTTTTGGTGAATTAGATGGGAAGACAAAATCATCAAATTGGCTGGCATCCCCGCGAAGTGAAATTGGAAGCGCCGCAGAATTAGAGGTCCATAGATCTAAGCTCTTGCCTGAATTTGGGAAGTTCTCGGTAACTAAACCAGGCACTGCAACAAAGTCCCATTCTGATCCCTTAGCTGCGTGGATTGTGAGAATCTGGACTGCATGCTTATTCGCAGCAACTGATACTGGTTTTAGACCACCCTCTTCAGTGTCCGCAATCTTTAACCATTCGAGGAAGGTAGAAATGGTGCCACCATTTCGCGAAAACTTAGCAGCCTCATCCAAGAATGCATCTAGATGTTTTCTACCTTGCGCAAATCCGTCTCGAACCATTACTTCGGTATCTAAGAATAGGAAGCGCTCGGCCTCCATGATTGCATCGGTGATCGAACCATTTAGGTATCTGCGTAATTCGCGAAGCTCTTTAGAGAACTTAAGTAATCTCTCATAACCAACTTCTGAGAACTTCTCTCTTGGTGCTTTCTCAAAGACTTCAAGCGCTTCTATTGCGCTTCCAACTGCAAATTCTTCGGCATCCATCACATCCGCATTAGGTGTCTCCATGATCTTTCCAACAGTTTTGCTTAGCGATTGATCAAAGTTTTCAATCAGCGATCTAGAGAATTTTCCAAGCGCTGCTAAATCTTTTGGCCCAATAGCAAGTCTTGGGCCGGTTAATAAGCGCATCAACGAACTGCCGTTATCTGGAAAAGTTAAGGTCCGAAGGAGCGCCAAGATATCGGCTACTTCTGGAACATGGATGAGGCCACCAAGCCCCACGACTTCTACTGGAATCTTCTTATCGCGTAGTGCTTGTTCAATCTCACTTATATATTTGCGAGAACGAACCAGGACCGCAAAAGTTTGAGGTGAATCTGCA
>JBILDT010000093.1:0-4416 GCA_044352485.1 Candidatus Nanopelagicaceae bacterium | reverse complement strand
GATACTTGCAAAACGTGGCATTGGCCAAATGATCAGAGATGACGGTCCAAAGACTCATCATGTAAAGCGTGGCACACCCACTATGGGTGGAATAGTCCTGATCTTATCTACGGTAATTGCTTATTTTGCTAGCCATTTATTTACCGGCACGGGAGTTACAACATCAGCTATTTTAGTTATCTCACTAATTGTTGGTCTAGGTCTTATTGGTTTATTGGATGACCTGCTAAAAATTTATAGAAAGCAATCTCTGGGATTAACTGCAAAGCAGAAACTTCTAGGGCAAGCAATTTTTGCTGCAGGATTTGCTTATGCCGGGTTGCAATTTGAGGATGAAACTGGCTTGGCTCCAATATCACTTTATTTTTCAGGCGTTCGAGATACTTCGATAAAGCTAGGTGTCGTCTTGGTAATTCTCTGGGTAATTTTCTTAGTTCTAGGAAGTTCTAATGGTGTGAATTTAACTGACGGTCTGGATGGACTCGCATCTGGTGCCGCAATTATGACTTTCTTATCCTTCATAGTTATTGGAGTTTGGGAATTCGGACAGAGCTGCGCAATTTCAAATACGCCGCAGTGTTATAACGTTCGAGATCCACTAGATATTGCAGTGCTTTCAGCCGCACTTGCTGGATCCTGCGCAGGATTTCTCTGGTGGAATGCTGCACCTGCAAAAATATTTATGGGCGATGTAGGTTCATTAGCTCTTGGTGGCGCTATCTCAGGAATCGCAATCGTTCTACGTGTTGAGGCTCTGCTTGCCGCACTTGGTGGATTGTTTGTTCTAATTACGCTCTCGGTCATTATTCAAACTGGTTATTTCAAACTTTCTGGAGGTAAGCGGGTCTTTAAAATGGCTCCGCTTCAACATCATTTTGAATTAATGGGTTGGGGCGAAGTAACTATTGTTATTAGGTTCTGGATCTTGGCGGGAATGAGCGTTGCAGCTGGCTTAGGTCTCTTTTATGGGCAATGGGTTGTCTCGCAATAATGTCATATATAGCCGAGATAAAATCCAAAAATATTCTCATCGTAGGTGGTGGAACTACGGGAAAGTCGTTGGCAAATTACCTTTCCAACTTGGGTGCAAACTTCACAGTTTTTGACGAAAAAGCGTCAACCTCACAGGGGTTGAATCCGGTTACTGAAATAAGTGATTATTCGATTTACGATTTGGCAATTGTTTCTCCGGGTTGGCGGCAGGATCATCTAGTCGTAGCAAATTTGCAATCAGCTGGCGTAGAAGTTGTGAGTGAAGTCGATTTTGCATGGAACCTTAAGACCGAAATGAACCCTGATCAGATTTGGGTGGCAGTAACTGGAACTAATGGTAAAACAACAACAATTCAAATGCTGGAATCCATCTTTATTGCGGCCGGGGTATCCGGGATTGCTTGCGGCAATGTTGGAACCACGATTGTCGATGCCCTGACTAGTGGAAACAAATTCGATGTCCTGGCTATTGAGCTCTCCTCTTTTCAAATTAGCTGGAGTTCATTGCCTCAATATCAAGCAGTAGCGATTCTAAATATTGCGCAGGACCACATCGACTGGCATGGAAGCTTTGATGATTATGCAAATGCAAAAATGAAGCTATTGACTCAGAGCAAGACTGCCCTATTAAACCTTAATGACCCAGAAATAATCTTGAGGGGTGCTAGCTGGACCGGACGTAAAGTTTTCTTCGGCTTCGATTCACCACAAGCAGGTGAAATTGGACTCGTGGAAGACCTACTTATTGATCGCGCATTTGTCTCTTCAACGGATGCCGCAGAAGTAATCGCAGAACTAACTGATGTAAAACCAGCGGTTCCACATAATGTTTCGAATGCGATGGCAGCTGCCGGATTAGCACTGGCAATCGGAATCGCCCACCCAAAAGTTAAAACTGGTATCGCTAATTTCGTGCTAGATAAACATCGCTTACAAACCGTTTTATCAAAGGATGGGATCACCTGGGTCAATGACTCAAAAGCAACAAACCCACATGCTGCAACAGCCGCATTGCTCTCGCACCTTTCAAATATTTGGATTGCTGGCGGCTTGGCCAAAGGCGCAAAGATGGATGATTTAGTGCGTAGAACTGCATCAAGAATTAAAGCGGCAATAATTATCGGTAAAGATGGCGAACAGATTGCCAAGGCTCTTGAAAGCTACGCGCCTGATGTAAAAATCTTTCGAATGTCAAAGAGCGATAGCCCAGAGGAGTTAATGGATCAGGTAGTTACATGCGCAAGAGAAATTGCAGAGCTAGGGGACACCGTTCTGTTAGCACCAGCATGCGCTTCCATGGATCAATTCACTTCATACTCGCACCGTGGAGATCTATTCTCGCAGTCCGTAGCTAACTTGGTGGCGAAATGAAAAAGCGGATGCAGGTTCGTGGTCAGGCATATGCAAACTTTCTTTCTAAGCCGACAGCAACTTATCTGCTAATCCTGGGTTGCACTGGCGCCTTGGCAGGCCTAGGACTCGTAATGGTCTTATCTGCATCTTCAGTAACTTCGCTCTCTGAAAGTGGCAACACCTTTGCAATTTTTCTAAAGCAGCTTTTATTTCTGGTTGTTGGTATCTGCCTCTCATTTATTGCGATGCGAATGAAGCTATCTCATTGGGAGAGCCTGGCTCGCCTGGCATTGCCAATAGGCGCAGTTGCACTCGTTCTACCCATTATTTTTGGAGAGACAATCAACGGAAATCGAAATTGGATTCCGTTGGGGCCCTTTACTCTGCAACCAAGTGAGTTTGCAAAGCTAGCTCTCATTCTTTACTGCGCACTTCAGCTTAGAAAACATCTCGAGCGTAAAGCCAGAGGCCTGCAATCCAACGCTATTGGTATGGTATCAATCGGAACTTTGGGCTTCTTATTTCTGATTCTTCTTGGCCGAGACTTGGGAACTGCAATAATTGTTGCTGGAATAGTCTTCGGAATGCTTTTTATTTCTGGAGTTAATGTAAAAGTTCTCTTCTCAATTACAGGAGTATTTGCACTCGTAGGTCTGGCTCTAGCCTTCACCAATCCAGCGCGGCTACGTAGATTTACCGCTGTCATTGATCCTTTTGCACCAGAGGTATACAAAATGGCTGGTTGGCAGCCCGCACATAGTCTGATGAGTTTGGCCAGTGGTGGGTTATTCGGAGCCGGAATTGGAGCGAGTAAACAGAAGTGGGCGAATCTTGCTGAAGCGCACACCGACTTTATCTTTTCAGTAATCGGCGAAGAGCTAGGACTTCTCGGAACTCTTACTGTAGTTTTCCTCTTCGCTACCTTAATTTATGCAATCTTCAGAGTTGCAATAACTACTAAAGATCTCTTTCAAAAGTATGTTGTTACAGGTATTGGTTGCTGGATCATTCTGCAAGTGCTGGTTAATTTGATGACTGTTGTTGGGATTATTCCGGTAATTGGAGTTACGCTTCCATTTATCTCATACGGTGGCTCCTCATTAGTGGCTAATTGCTTAGCAATTGCATTTGTTTTAAATGTCGCTCGCAGAGAACCTGATTTTAAAGCGGCTCGGCTTGCCCGCAAGTCGGTGAAGTAATGCAGCGAATTCTTCTAGTTGGTGGCGGAACTGCTGGACACGTTGAGCCAGCGTTAGCAGTGGCAGATTGGTTGCTCGAAAATAGTGAAGATATATCCTGCGAATTTGTTGGAACCAAAAGTGGAATTGAAATGGATCTCGTTCCTGCAGCCGGACTAAAGCTCCATCTAGTTACAAAAGCTCCACTCCCCAGAAGATTTAACCTTTCTTCGCTTCTCTGGCCCTATAAATTTATAATCTCAATCCTTCAATCGTTGAGAATTGTAAGAAGCGCAGATCTGCTTATCGGATTTGGTGGGTATGTCAGCGCTCCTTGTTACATAGCTGCGAAATTGAACCGGGTCCCGATAGTTATTCATGAGGCGAATGCAATCCCTGGATGGGCAAATAAGCTAGGGATCAACTTCGCAGAACTTACCTTTACAGCTTTTGCCAGCACTTCCAAGTTTGGTGGAAAGTGGGCCTCCGCTATTTTGTCAGGAATGCCAATACGTGAAGAAATCTTTGCGATTTCAAGTTTAAGTAAATCTGAACGTTCGGCTAGGTGGGATGCCACTTATCGCAAACTTGAACTTGATCGAGGCAACCGAACAATCTTTATTTTCGGCGGATCTCTCGGGGCACAATCAATAAATGCGGTTGTTGCAAAAGCGCTCCCTGAACTTTTAAGCGCTGGCTTCAATATTATTCATGCCGTTGGACAGAACAATAAATTGCCAGAGTCCGTAGCAGGATATGCGCCGCTCTCATACATCACGAATATGGCAGATATGTATATCGCCAGTGATTTAGTTATCTCTAGGGGAGGCGCTGTAACTTGCGCAGAACTTGATGCCGCAAACTCTTACGCTCTGATAGTTCCGCTACCAAT
>JBILDT010000092.1:0-4460 GCA_044352485.1 Candidatus Nanopelagicaceae bacterium | reverse complement strand
ATTCTGGTGTTGCAGCTGCAAAGGCCTTACAGGCTTACTATCAACCAACTCCGGTTTTACTTCCGAGATTGCATTTAGGAATAGATCTCTCGAATGATGATTTAAAAGTGGATGAGATAGTTGCAGCGCTGACTAGCGTTGGTGTTGATATAACAGTTGCCGCTTCACAGAAGAATTCAGGGTTGAACTTCTCAGATTTAATGGAATCTGGAGTCCATGTGATTCTCTCATTCCCTGATGGAAATCAACCAGCCTCTGGTTTCCCATTAATTCCGACAATCAATGTTGCTAGTAATTCGCCATTGCATCTTGCGCTTTCAGATGATTTCGATCTGAGCGCGGATGCAACTAATGAGGAAATTATGGAGAAGATTTACTCGGTAATAAATGGTGAATTAACTAAGGTTGAAGCTCTTGGGGCTGGCGAAATTATCGCTGGACGCGAGGTGCGAAGTGTCTAAGCAATTAACTGCATTTGCCAGAGCAGATGAGAGATGGGGATTGCGAAACCACGTATTGATTCTTCCGCTGCACTCTGCGCTCTCGGCTACTGCTAGGAAAATTGCTGACGAATCAGATGGCGCAGTTGCTGTAAGCCATGATTGGTCGGGCGAAGTTGATGGCGACTTCGATCGGATAATCAAAACTTTCTCGGGCTTTGCGGCAAATCCAAATAACTATGCAACTGTTTTCATAACAATCGGAACTCCTGGCGAATTATTGATTATTGATTTAGCTAAGAAGTTAGGCATAAACAAGGCAGAGATACTGAATGTCGCAGAACTTGGTTCAATGAGCAAAATTGCTGATGCTGGCTTAAAGATTGCAAACTCGCTTGTAAAAGAGGCGAAGGCACAGTCTCGGGTTAGCGCTCCCTGGAGTGCAATAGCACTTGGCCAAGAGTGTGGTGGCTCGGATGCACTCTCTGGCATCACTGCAAATCCAGCACTGGGTGTAGCAAGTGATCGCTTGGTCGAACTTGGATCTGCATCGGTATTGGGAGAAACAACAGAGATTCTTGGCGCCGAACATTTGCTAGCCGCGCGCGCGATAACACCAAAGATTGGTGCTCAAATTATCGAAACCGTTGCCAGATATGAGCGATCAATTAATTATGAAGGTATCGATATGCGCGGAGCCCAACCATCTCGCGGAAATATAGAAGGTGGATTAACTACCCTTGAGGAGAAATCTCTTGGAGCTGCAAAGAAAGCGGGAAGTGCACAATTTTCTGGTGTTCTGGAATATGCCGACCAAGTTCCGAAATCTGGTCTTTACTTTATGGATACACCTGGGCACGACACCGAACAATTAACTGGATTTGCGGCGGGTGGCATAAATATTGTTGTTTTCACAACCGGTCGCGGAACTCCTACTGGTTCTGCAATCATGCCAACAATTAAAGTTGCGACAAATACCACCATGGCAAGTGCAATCCCCGATCTGATTGATTTAAATGCCGGAACTATTGCTGACGGAATCAAGACGCTCTCTGAAGTCGGCGGTGAACTATTTGACCTGATTTTAGAAGTAGCAAATGGCAAGTTAACTAAGGCTGAGCGTGGACTTCATCATGAATTTTCGCTATCCCGCATGTATAACACTGTAATTAAATAATTAAGGTAATCCTGTTAGCTAGCGCCGGATCAATCTGCCAATCGCTTAACATTTTCTTATAGCTTTCGACATCTTTAGAATCTGGTTTTACGCCGGTGTAAACCGCCCGAATCATGATATTTCTTGGCGTGTGTTCGCCACCGATAAATTCGATTACTTCACTTCGATATCCAAGTAATTTAAGAATTTGAGCCCGAAGCGCATCTGTCATTAAATCACCAAGCCGCTCTTTCATTAATCCATGTTTAGTTAGCAGGTTCCAAGGTTCTGGAACGTTGCTCATCTGGGTCTGCAAATCATGCTGGCAGCAAGGTGCAATCAATAATAATTTAGCTCCCCCAGTTACCGCCCAAGCGATTGCATCATCTGTTGCGGTGTCGCAAGCGTGTAGAGCGATAGCAATATCGCAAGATGTTAGAGATGTTTGATCAATTGCCTCGGCCTTAAATTCAATACTCTTCTCAATCTTTAACTTCTTTGCGATCTCACTATTTCGCTTTAGCGATTCTGGTCTGATATCGATTCCGATTACATGAACTGGCATATCAATGCTTCTTAGATATTGATGAACTGCAAAGGTTAAATAGGCGTTTCCGCAACCAAGGTCAGCAATTACAAGTGGTTTCTCTGCTGTGGGCTTGGAAATGTGTTTTGCTTCAATTGCTGAATTTAAAGTTGGGACCAGCAGCCGCAAGAATTCTTCTACCTGCAAATACTTATCTGCTTTCGTAGGTTTTACTCGGCCTTCTGAATCTGAAATCCCAACTTCAACCAAGAATGGATCAGAGGCATCAAGCAACCTGCTCTTTTTCCGGTCGTGTTCAAGGTTCTGTTCGCGAGCTCCCTTACCTTCATGAATCAGGGCTTCGCCTTTCTTGGTAATTCGAATCGTTAGCGCACCTTCTGTGTGTTCCACCAAAATATTGGCATAGCCCATTTCGAGGTAAGTGTTTGCATCAAAATCCTTAACTTCAATATTTTTCGTGGTTGTGATGGGGCCATCATTTTGCGCAATCTGAAGTGTGATTGCGCCTTTGATTAATACTGGTCGAATATCAATACGTTCGAAAGGAACCGTCATATTCCTGCGTCGCCCCGACAACACAACGCGAACTAGCTTTGAAGTATCAGCAATTAACTTCTGGGCACTTTTTAATGCAGCATCTAATTCAGTAGCCATCTAAAGGCTTTTCATTATGCGGGCTGCAGCTTGAGATATCTGATCATCAGTAGCAGTCATTGCGATGCGAATATGTTTTGCTCCGGCTTCACCATAGAAAATTCCTGGAGTAGCAAGAATTCCAAGATCGGCAAGCCAAGAAACTGATGTCCATGAATCTTCATTACGAGTGCACCAGATATAAAGTCCAGCGTTAGAAAAATCAATTTGGAAACCCGCCGCGATAAGTGCAGAACTTAAAACTTCACGACGTGCTGCATATCGCTCTGCTTGAATCGCAACATGCTTCTCATCGCCGAGTGCCACAGTCATTGCTCTTTGCATAGGTAGCGGAAGCAACATTCCGGCATGCTTTCTAACTTCACGAATTTGGGCAATCAAATCAGGATCACCAACAATTAACCCGGCACGATATCCAGCCAAGTTAGAGCGTTTAGACATTGAGTGAACAGCTAATAAATTCTTATTATTACCGGCCGCTACCTTGAGAATAGAAATTGGCTCTGGCCCTGTTGCCGGAAAATTTATATAACATTCATCGCTTGCAACTGTTGAATTATTCGCTCGGGCATATTCAATTACTGCTTCAAGTTCTGATTCGCTATGAACCCGGCCAGTTGGATTTGAAGGTGAATTAATCCAAGCCAGATCAGCTTTAGGCCAACTTTTTGCATCTATATCAACTGCAATATTTGTGGATTGATGAATCATTGAACCGACTAGATAAGTCGGATAAGCAACTCTGGGATATAGAACCGTTTTTGCCTGAAGAATTGTGGGTAGCCAAGCAACTAATTCTTTAGAGCCGATTGTTGGCAATACATCAAATTCGCCACTGGCACCAAGAACGCTGGTTGCCCAATTTCGCATTGCACTTCGAAGTTCGGGTGTTCCGATTGTTAACGGATAACTAGGAGAATTCGCTGCGCTCTTTAACTCTTGTTGAATAAATTCTGGAGTCGCATCAACAGGCGTCCCCTGAGATAAATCAATTATTCCGCCAGTATGTTCCCGAGCGCGTGCACCAAAAGGCGCCAACGTATCCCAAGGAAAATCTGGAAGTTTCAGAGTTCTAACTACTCAGCTTTAGGAGGTAGCGCTTTAACCATAGCGTGATCCGTTGCAGATGCACCAACTTTGGCAGCGCCACCAGGTGAACCAATTTCTACGAAGAATTCGCTATTGGCTTTTCCGAACTCTTTCCATGCCGAAGGAATGTCATCTTCGTAATAGATAGCTTCAACTGGACATACTGGTTCGCAGGCACCGCAATCAACACATTCATCGGGCTGGATATAAAGCATCCGGCCACCCTCGTAAATGCAATCAACAGGACATTCCTCAATACAGGATTTATCCTTAACGTCTACACATGGTTCTGCGATTATGTATGTCAATTTGCTACCTTTCTAACTAATCTAATGTAGCTGTTCCAATGAGCATAGAATAGCGAATACCTGCAAATTCGTAGGTCTCGAACTCCAATAATTCGTAGAAAGAAGGAGCATCCAATATGGGAAATCCCACTCCTTCGCTAGCTGAGATTGGAAAACGAGTATCAATTCGGCTACACGAGCCAGGTGGTGGCTTTCGAGATTTACTTGGGACCTTGGAAGAGATTGATACGGTCCGCAAAAAAGATGGTTCACTTGTTCGATTTGAT
>JBILDT010000091.1:0-4471 GCA_044352485.1 Candidatus Nanopelagicaceae bacterium | reverse complement strand
GGGAACCGCACTTGTTCGACAGGCCAAAGCAGAAATTTCTAGAAACCCAGATAGTGCAAGAGATTTACTGGCTCGCGGCGATGGAACAATCGCAGGGCTAGTTGGAAGTCACATCACGGATGCAGCGAGAGCAGGGGACAGGCTTGCAATTGCAATATTACAAAATTCTGGTGACTGGCTTGGTCAGGGTATTGCAACGCTAGCAATGCTATTTGATCCATCAATTGTGGTTATTGGTGGCGGAGTAATCGATGCTGGTGAATTACTTCTAGAGCCTGCAAGAAAAGCAATGATGCGTGAGATGCCATTTGTGGGCAAGCATCCGGTGCCAGAAATAGTTGCGGCAAAACTTGGCAACGAAGCCGGTCTAGTCGGTGCCGCTGATTTATCTAGGAATTAAAGCTCGGCACCATCGCCAAAATCATCTTCAGCCCGAGTTGATCGCCAAATCAGTGTTGAGAATCCGCCAATAAATGCAAGGAGCCCGGGCCAGGGCCCCATTCCTAGTAGGTCAATATCTGAAAACAGTTCGAAGAACATATAGCCACCGCCACCAACTATTCCAACCAGTGCAAGTCGCGAAGTTTGATCTGAGATGGGCAACTTTGGGTTAGGTGGAGTAAATCCTTCTGAGTCATTTTGCTGAGCATCTAATTCATCTAGATAAGTTGTGGGCGCAGATTCGTCAAGTGAAAGACCAGAAACTATTGATTCAAATTCAGCATCTATCAATTCACGTTCATCTGATTCATAAATAGATTCGCCTCGCCTTAACTCACCAGAGAGAACATCCAAGATAAAGTCCATAGTTTCCTGATTCAATAATTCAGCATCATGATCGAGTGCAACGTTGTGGAAAGATTTTTCGAATACCACCTCTCGAATATCGGTGGAGTAAACGTTATCGATAATGGTCTCACTGCAAACCGGATGGACCACATGATCATTTAAAGAGTATGCAACCATCAGTGGCAGGTCTACTAGATATAGATCTTGTTCAACTATCTCCCATAGCTTTTGAACTTGATTTAAACCACGCAGGGGAATGCGGTCATATCCATGCTTTGGTGCGCCAGGTTTTGAAACATCACCCACGCCGCCAGCGATTGATGGAAGAAATGTTGATAGGGGTGCTACCAATTTAAAACGCTTTCGCTCATCATAAATTGATGCATTCAATAAAATGGCGCCGGCTAGTTCGCTTCCACGAATTTGCGATAATCGGAGCGCAAGTGCGCCACCAACTGAAAAACCAGCTACAAATACTTGATCACAACTCTTTTTTAACTCTAAAAATTCTTTTTCCACGGTGTCATACCAGTCTTGCCAATTAACTTTATTTAGATCGCTCCAATGAGTTCCATGTCCAGCTAATCTAGGAACCGAAACACTCAGCCCGCGTTCGTGTAGTGCTAAAGCCCAAGGTTTTATTGATGCTGGAGAACCTGTGAAGCCATGGAGCATTAGAACTCCAGTTTTTCCCGCAAAAAGCCGTAAAGGTTCACTTTCTGGGATATTAGTCACGCTCAGATGGTGTCATAAGAAGCAGATAAGGCATAAATTATCCCCGTGGTTTACCAAGCTTTGAAGTCCTTCCTCATTCCAATCCTTACCTTGCTATTTCGCCCCAAGGTTTCTGGTCTTCGAAATGTCCCCCAGAGCGGGCCAGTGATTATCGCGTCAAACCATCTCTCATTTAGTGATTCAATCTTTATGCCGCTAGTTGTTCCGCGAAAAGTCACCTTTTTAGCCAAGAGCGAGTATTTCACTTCGCCAGGAATTAAAGGTTTCATCAAGAAAATAACTTTCATCGCCCTTGGCCAAGTTCCAGTCGACCGTTCAGGTGGTCGCCGAAGTGAGGCCGCACTGCTCACTGGGTTAGACCTTCTTGCAGGGGGCGCCTGTATCGGTATTTATCCCGAGGGAACGAGATCTCCCGATGGAAAGTTGTATAAAGGCCGCACTGGCATCGCGCGCATGGCCATTGAATCTGGCGCAGCGATTGTTCCGGTTGCGATGTTTAATACCGCTGAAATTCAACCAACTGGAAAAGTTGTGCCCAAGGTGCAGCGGGTAGAGATGATTTTTGGTGAACCTCTTTATTACAAAGGCGATACCTCTGACCTAAAAGTTTTGCGCGATATTACCGATGAGATTATGAATAAAATTCAAGAGCTTTCGGGACAAGAGTATGTAGATATGTATGCTTCAGAAGCTAAATTGATTCTGATAAAACAACGTCGTGAAGAGCTTAAGAGAGAGAGGCACGATAAGGATTAATTAAAGTCCAGAGAGAATCTCGACTCGCTTATCAATATATTTACACTGATCACAGTTAGCTTTCGCTTGTGGAACTGGCCCTGAAATCATTTTTATGAAATCAGATAGTCGAGAATCAATAAGTTCTGGACTTCGTTCGGTTGGAAACCAGTTGCAAGATAGTTCAAGCCCAAAGTTTCCAGAGGAATTTCCACGCACCTTTACGGGGGACCAGACCAACAATCCAGCAGTCGTTACTTTTATCGGTGCATCTTTGGCTGGATTCTCCAGCGCGAAGGCATAGGCCTCGAGTTGAACAGCGTAAAACTTTGATTTATCACTTGGATTAGCCTGGAATTTGCAGTCAACAATTCCAAATGTGCCATCTGGGTGCTCCATAAGTAAGTCATATTTTCCACGAATTGCATATGGAGTTTCGATGCCATCAACGATTATTGGTTTAGAGACAACCCAACCAGCATGCTTGAAAACTTTTCCTTCAGGCATATCTGAATTTAAATCAGCGGAAGTTTTTCCGACGCAGGAGAGTTCTTGCATTTCTGCCAGATCACCAACCAGAGGCATGAACAATGGCGCTTTAACTTGGTGATTGTAATAAAGCCATAAACAGCGATGGCAATTATCCCAACCGAAGGTTAAATCACTTGGACTGATGAATGCTCGGGCATCTTTACTCAAAGTTATAGGTTCCATAATTAGCCTTATTCTCTTCTATGCCTCTGACATTCCTGCAGTTATTCGCCGCGAATCGCGGAGAGAAGCGTCAATAAACCTAAAATAATCATGACAACCCCGCCAGTCATACGCATTAGCACGAGCCGCTTTAATTCGGTGGCCAACCAATTTCGAATAGTCCCTGCCAAGACACCCCAGCCAGAATCAAAGAAGAGAGCAAGAAGTGCAAAAATTGCGCCCATCAGAATAAGTTGGGAAGTGATATTTCCAGCTTCGCGATCTACGAACTGGGGCAAGATAGCGGCGAAGAAAACCATTCCCTTTGGATTTAGAGCGCCGACCCAGAAACCTTCGCGCATTGAACGCCACTTCGAAGGCCTGATGTCACCCTGGTTTGTTATGTCATTTGCATGAATCTGGCTGTGTTTTATTGCCGTGATGCCTAGATAAACAAGATAAAGACCGCCAAGGACCTGGACCGAAATAAAAGCTATTTCTGAGCGCTGCAGAATCGGACCGAGTCCAACTGCAACAACCACGGACAAGGTAAATGCGCCAGTTACGTTTCCGAGGACAGTTGCTACCGCGGTCGCACGCCCCCAAGCGATAGCACGGGCGATGACGAAGAGAACTGATGGACCTGGGGCTAAAACAATCACCACCGCAGCAATGAAATATTCCCAAATACGCGAAGGAACAACAATCAGGGAATTCACAGCGCCAGCCTATCTAAATTAGAAATGTAAAAGGCCCCGTTCTCTTTCGAGTTCGGGGCCTTTCCTCACGGAGAGATGAGGACTCGGTTTAGATTATTGAATCGGTATCTGCACGACGTAAGTGTGCGAAACCAAGGAGCGCAAGAATCAAGAAGATCAGTCCGCCAGCAAATGAGACATAACTGGCAACCATTGCGATCTGGCCAAGGGTTCCGAATGCATAAGCATTTAGCAACATTCCACGGAGGGTTTCACCTTTAAATACAGTTTCTACCATTCCTGATGCTTGCTTGGCAGCAGCTTGTAGTTCTACATTTGTTGGATCTGCTGCTAGCGCGCCAGCTGCGGCACGGTTTGCACCAGATGCTGCGGCATATGTTGGCATCTCAACCATATGGAAACCGATGTAGTGATCGGCATACATCTGGGCTTGCTTTCCTGTTGTCATAACTTTGCCACCATTATCGGCGAAGAATTTCTTAACATCATCTGTAACTTCTGGATCGCCATTCTCAGCCGGAATTGTTATTGCTTGGGGCTCTAATTGCACTGCTACTTGATTTGTTGCAAAGTTGCCACCGAATTGCAAGATACCACCGATGACGATTAGGAAGCCTGCTAGTAAAAGGCCGATAACGCTTGCAATTTTGTCGAAGGATTTTCTATTCATTTTCAACTCTTTCTACTCTCCGGAAGATTTAGATGTGAAATTTGGAGAGATTTCGCATCAGTGCAATCTTCGAGCATGTGAGAGTTGTGTATCTACGAAATGACTAGGGCTAGCACTTGAAGAATTATTT
>JBILDT010000090.1:0-4485 GCA_044352485.1 Candidatus Nanopelagicaceae bacterium | reverse complement strand
CTGATGGCTCTTACTCAACATATCTACCAGATGGCACTTATCAAATTTATGTCTACCAAATAAATCAACTGGTAAGTGGTTTATCAAGAGCGAATTCAAGCGATATCGTGGTTGCGGGTTCAACAAATACTTCGACTTTTGAGCTCCGTTCGGCAAATTTGATAGGGACTGTAACTCCAACAAATATGGCTGGCTGGGGCTGGGTTTGTGCCCAGAAACAGAATGGCGCAAATTGGGATTGGAGTGGTTGCGAAACTATTAGGCAGGATGGAGGTTATTCTCTGACAGTCGATCCAGGTGTCTATCGAGTTATAGCTAATCCGAATTGGAATTCTGTTGGTTATTCAAAAGCTATTTCAGACACTGCGACTGTAGGTGTTTCTGGAATTACAACTATCAACATGGCCCTTGCTACAGCAAATGTTAAATTAGTAATCAATGATCTTGAAGGGAAACCAAACTACCAAGGTTGGATTTCGGTCAGAGACTCGGGTGGAAATTACGTAGATACCGGTAAAGGTTGGATTTCTCAGCTAGGAAAAGTTGATTTCACACTAGATCCTGGTGATTACACCTTGGAGATTCAGCCAGCTGATAATCGAAGTGGTGTAAGAACAACAGAGACTATGACAGTAACTTCGGGCGCGATTTTACAGAGAACTATTACTTTGGCCGCTGGCAATGTTCAAGGGTTAGCAAGGAATTCTTCCCTAGCAAGTATCTCTTGTGCATTTATAACTGCTACGGCAACTGGGCAAACTACTGTGAAAGCTATTTCTAAAACAGATGGAACCTTTACCTTGAATTTAACAGCCGGAGTAGCTTGGACTATAAGCGCGGTTGATCCGAATTCGGGTCAAGTAGGAAGTTCGACTCTTACACCGAATGGTACGAGTAGCAATGCAGTCACGGTTACGACTTCATGATTAAGAAGATATCTTATTTAGCAACCTTGACTTTGATTTTCACTCTGCTGGCACCTATTCAAGCTGCATCCGCGTTAGATGTGCCCAGTGGCTTATCAGCAACCGGAAATAGGAATGGTGACTATTCGGAAGGCTCAGTTACTGTTTCGTGGACACCGGTTGCAGCCGCCGATAATGGTTATGCAATTCAAACTTTATTGAACGGTGTCCAAGTAGGTGATCTAACAGGCGCAGGTGCGGGCGCAAACAGTGCGGTTGTTGGCGAGTTGCAAGGTGGAAGAACCTATTCCTTTAAGATTCGAGCGGTTTCAACCTCTGCGGTTAGTCCGTGGTCTTCTGCGGTTACAGCTTCACCAATTACCTCACCTTCAACGCCGGCTAAACCAACCCACACAAATACCTTGCTTGATGTGACTGTCAGATGGGCGGCTCCAACATCTGATGGTGGCGCTGGAATAACCTCATACGTCGTTACGGAGGCAAACTCAGGCCGAACCCAGTCAGTTAATTCCACAACATTTAATGCGCAATTCAATGCCTTTGCAAGTGGTTCAAAAGTTAAATTCAATGTTCGCGCGATTAATGGAGTTACAACTGAAGGCACCGCTTCTGCGAATTCAGATGAAACAACTTTGCCAAGCGTCCCAAGCAAAGTTTTGGGAGTGACCGTTGCAAGAACAACTGCGAATGATGAATTAAGGGTTAATTGGGAGATACCAGGTAATGGTGGATCGACTCTGACTGGCTTTGAAGTTTTTTTGAGAAAGAGCGGAGCCGATGTACAAACTATTCAAGTCACTGATATCGAAGCAACCACAACTCTCTTTACCGGTCTCTCCGCAGGGTCATTCTCTGCGCAAGTTTTAGCAAAGAATGTAATTGGATCGGGTGAACGTTCTACTGAACCAACCGCAATCGCTGTTGAAGGAATAACAGCAGCGGTTGCTGCAACATCAAGTGGCGGCGGCGGCGGAGGAGGCGGAGGAGGAGGCGGCGGCGGAGGAGGCGGCGGTAGCCCAACACCGACTCCAACACCTACTCCAACTCCAACACCTACTCCAACACCTACTCCAACACCTACTCCAACACCTACTCCAAGTTCATCTCCAAAACCAACACCTACTCCAACTCCAACTCCAAGTTCATCACCTAGACCAACACCGTCTGCATCCCCAACGATTAGTAAACCCTCAAGCAAAATAACCGTCGTAGCTTCGCTTCCCAAGTCGATAAAACCAATAGGAGCGAAAACAAAAATTACAGATTCAAAAGGCAAGGTAGTTCCCGCAGTTAAAGTGAGCATTTCAAGTAAAGGAAAAGTGAACGTTGCTTTCCCAAAGGGCACCAAGCCTGGGGTTTACACCTTGAAGGTCACTTCGAAGGCAAAGAAAGTTGTCTATCTCTCTGTGACGGTCAAGAAGAAAAAGAAGTAAGCAAGTTACTTAGGAATTTCAAACTACTCTCGGTAATCTGATGGCGTGAAAACATCGAGGCGGATTGCCCTGGGGCTCTGCTCGATACTGATTTACGCACTAAATATCGCACCAGCTTCGGCCGCGGAGAAAATTACACTCACCATCGCAGCGGATCAGATTGGCGGATATTCGCGCAATCTATTTAAACATTGGATAGATGTTGATAAGAATGGTTGCAATACCCGATACGAAGTTTTGATTGCCGAAGCGATTGTGAAACCTAAAGTAGGTGCCGGATGCTATTTAACTGGCGGCAGATGGCGAAGTTCGTATGATGGAAAAATTTTTACAAATCCAACTGGTTTAGATATCGACCATATGGTTCCACTGGCTGAGGCTTGGCGATCTGGGGCCTGGGCGTGGACTGCGACGCAGCGAATGGATTTTGCAAACGATTTAGAGGATCCACGTTCTCTATTAGCTGTAACTGCGAGCTTAAATCGTTCGAAAGGTGACCGGGATGTTGCAGGCTGGCTGCCAACGAGGGCCCAGTGTAATTACATCTCAAATTGGATTGCAGTGAAGTGGCGTTTTGATTTAACAGTCGACCCAATTGAAGGCGAATTCTTGCAGTCAAAAATAACGAGTTGCAAAATTACAAATGCAGTTATTAATTAACGCTGATTAAGGGGCGAGCGCAATAACCAAGTTCACTACGGCAAGTGCAATCATGATTGCCCAGACCTTCGTTGAAACCGCTGGCTTCTTTAGATTCTTATAACCAAGAACCAGGATGATTGCGAGAATTAAAAACTTAATTCCAACCCTCATGTGATCTGGTTCATCCCACATAGCTGGATCTGAAGAATGCAGGGAGGTGCGGACTCCGACTAAGGCGATTCCAGTAATAAGCGCGAGAAGTGCGCTGTGCATTGCTCCACCAAGAATGCGCTTCGGATTCTTAGGGATTTGCGAAAGTAGCGTGCCGAGGATTCCGAGGAATGCAATTATGTGAAGGACTAGAAGAATATTGCGTGCAATTGTCATGGCGAAAGGTTAACCCTCGAACCTTAAAATTTAACGAATACTGCGCAGCACTGCAGTAACGATTCCGAGAATCTCGGCGCCGTCACCAGGAATTGGTGCGTAATTATCGTTGGCTGGAAGGAGCCAGTAGTGGCCATCTTTCTTCGACCAAGTTTTCACTGTGGCCTCGCCATCGATCATTGCGGCGACAATCTCGCCTTTATTCGCATCTTTCTGGGCGCGGATAACAACGTAATCGCCATCACAGATTGCGACATCAATCATTGAATCGCCCTTAACTTTGAGCATATAAATATCGCCCTTACCGACCAGTGATTCTGGAAGTGGGAAGACTTCATCAAAGCTCTGTTCCGCCAAGATTGGTGAACCAGCAGCGATTGAACCAAGGAGTGGAACATTGCGAGTCTTCTCGGGAGTGATTGCTTCGCCCTCGCTCGGGTAGGTAATTTCTAATGCGCGCCCCTTAGTGGCGTCACGACGGATAAATCCTTTTTCAACCAGGGTCTCTAATTGATATGAAACTGAAGCTGGTGAAGCCAGGCCGGCAGCTTGGCCGATCTCGCGCATTGAAGGGGGATAGCCGTTGGTCTCGATTGCGGTGCGAATAACATCGAGGATCTTGGCTTGGCGAGGGGTCAGGCCATGCTCATTGGCTGGGCCATCTGGGAGCTCGCTTATCTTCTTTTTACCTGTTGGTTTGGTCATGGAAGAAGCATAAACCAGATTCTGAAAAAAAGCGAACATTTGTTCGGTTTTGGCTTGCATGTGTCAGTGGGTTGACCTATAGTTCCTTTTAGAACACTTGTTCGAATGACCGAATCCCCTCGGTCCTCAGCAACAAGGTTAAGTAGGAGAAGTAAATGAGCAAGAACCGTTACAAGAAGTTGGCCAGAACTTTTGTTGGCGCATCGCTATTGATAGTAATTGGCGCTGGTTTTAGCGCATCTCTCAGCGACCACGGTGTTGCATCATCAGAAGTTGTTAAGACCGGCACCGCTGGTTACATGCAAGTTGTTGTCACTAGTGGCGAGACCATCTGGTCTATCGCCTCAGCAATAAATAAGGGTGGCCGATCTGATCTCTCATCCGTCGTGGAT
>JBILDT010000089.1:0-4528 GCA_044352485.1 Candidatus Nanopelagicaceae bacterium | reverse complement strand
CCACGTAGAGTGTAAGGAAGGAAGAGAATAAATGGCCCGTTATACAGGAGCAGATTGCAAGCGCTGCCGTCGCGAAAAAGTAAAACTCTTTCTTAAGGGTTCTAAGTGCGATGGACCAAAGTGTCCGATCGAATCACGTCCTTATCCACCAGGACAGCACGGCCGCGGTCGTTCAAAAGAATCTGAATACTTATTGCAGATGCGTGAAAAGCAGAAGTGCGCTCGCATTTACGGTGTTCTAGAGAAGCAATTCCGCGGATATTACGAAGAGGCAAACCGTCTTCAAGGTAAGACTGGTGAAAACCTTCTAATCATTCTTGAAACTCGTCTAGATAACGTTGTTTATCGCGCTGGCTTTGCAAAGAGCCGCGACATGGCACGTCAACTAGTTCGTCACGGTCACTTCCTTGTTAACGGCAAGAAGGTAAACATTCCTTCATTCCGTGTAACTCCAATGGATGTAATCGATGTTCTTCCAGCATCACAAGATGCCACACCATTTATCGTGGCAAGTGCTGAACTTGGTGAAAAAGCAGTCCCAGCGTGGATGGAAGTTGTTGGATCAAAGTTACGTATTTTGGTTCACGCAACCCCTACCCGCACAGTGATTGATACCCAAGTGCAAGAGCAACTAATCGTTGAACTTTATTCTAAGTAGTAAGAACCACCAGCTTTAAAAAAACTAAAAACGAACTATCAACCGAGAGATCAAATAGTGGATCTCCCAGACAGACGGAGGAACTAAGTGCTAATTGCACAACGCCCCATCCTCACCGAGGAAGTAGTAAGCGAATACCGTTCACGGTTCATAATCGAGCCTCTAGAACCAGGCTTCGGTTACACCCTTGGTAATTCATTACGTCGCACTCTCTTGTCATCGATTCCTGGTGCAGCTGTTACCAGTATTCGTGTCAATGGCGCGCTACACGAATTTGCCACCCTTGATGGCGTTAAGGAAGATCTCACAGAGGTCGTTCTTAATATCAAGAATCTAGTTCTCTCATCCGACAACGATGAGCCTTCACTTCTTTACATCCGCAAGAGCGCAGAAGGTGTCGTCACTGGCGCTGACATCGCTGCTCCTGCTGGCGTAGTGGTTCACAACCCAGAACTTCACATCGCAACTCTTAACTCAAAGGCCAGCTTCGAAGTTGAACTTACAGTTGAACGCGGTCGTGGTTATGTAACAGCGGTTCAGAACAAAGCAGCAGGCGGAGAAATTGGTCGTATTCCAGTTGACTCTATCTACTCACCTGTTCTTCGC
The DNA here is from genome assembly GCA_044352485.1 of Candidatus Nanopelagicaceae bacterium. GTDB lineage: Bacteria > Actinomycetota > Actinomycetes > Nanopelagicales > Nanopelagicaceae > AAA044-D11. The sequence goes on along the minus strand of JBILDT010000089.1, from coordinate 3,264 downwards.
GTTACCTACAAAGTTGAAGCAACTCGTGTTGAACAACGCACAGACTTCGATCGTTTGATCGTTGATGTTGAGACCAAGCAATCAATGAAGCCAGGAGATGCAATGGCATCTGCCGGTAAGACTCTGGTTGAACTATTCGGTCTTGCTCGCGAATTAAACGTTGATGCTGAAGGCGTTGAAATGGGACCTTCTATTCAAGACACAGCGCTTGCTGCAGATTTAGCTCTTCCAATCGAAGATCTTGATCTAACAGTTCGTTCATACAACTGCCTAAAGCGTGAAGGTATTCACACAGTAGGCGAACTTGTTGGACGCTCAGAAGCTGATCTAATGGATATCCGTAACTTTGGTTCGAAGTCAATTGATGAAGTTAAAGCAAAGCTGGTATCAATGTCACTTCAACTTAAGGACAGCCCAATCGGCTTTGATCCAACAAAGCACGCTAACTATGGAACAAACGTTGACGATGATCTCGTCGACGTTGAGTAAGTCAGGAGAAAAAATGCCACGTCCAAGTAAAGGTCCTCGCCTCGGTAGCGGACCTTCTCACGAAAGATTGTTGCTAGGCACCCTGGCTGAACAACTTTTCGAACACGGCAAGATCACAACCACTGAGACCAAGGCAAAGCGTCTTCGTCCATTGGCTGAAAAGTTAATCACTGCTGCAAAGGTTGGAGATCTTCCAGCTCGTCGTCGCGTTATGGAGACAATCCAGAACAAGTCAGTAGTGCACACACTTTTCACTGAGATTGCGCCAACATTCGCTACTCGCGAAGGTGGATACACACGTATCACCAAGATCGGTCCACGTAACGGTGACAATGCGCCAATGGCGGTAATTGAACTCGTTAAGTAAACCTAATTAGTTATGTCAGAACCCACTGTCTTTCTTGCCAGTGGGTTCTGTCGTTTAAGAATTGATTTAACTTACGACGGCACAAACTACGCCGGCTGGGCGCCACAGCCAGATCAACGCACAATTGAAGGTGAACTTACTAGCGCAATTTCAAAGCTAGCAGGCGTTCAAGTCGAACCAGTTGTCGCCGGGCGAACCGATGCCGGAGTTCATGCGACCGCGCAAGTTATGCATGTTGATGTTCCAAAAGCTGCTGACGATATTCCAAATTGGGTATTTCGACTTAATCGCATCTTGGATCCTGATATCCGGATCTTAAAAGTTAGCGTCGCCGCTGATGATTTTCATGCCCGTTTTTCAGCGGTAGAGCGCGAATATCAATATCGCTTGGCCGACAATAATCAAATAGTTCTGCCACTTGAAAGATATAACACCGCTACTTGGTTTAGAGCGCTCGATGTTGACCGATTAAATGAAGCGAGTTCATTACTGCTTGGCGAACATGATTTCGTTGCATTCTGTAAATTCCGCGAGGATCAAAAGACTGTGCGCACCTTAAGGAAATTTAATTGGTCCAGGCTAGATTCTGGAATCTTGACTGCGGATGTCGCAGCAAATGCTTTCTGTTATTCGATGGTCCGAAATCTTGTTGGGGCTGCAGTTGCAGTTGGCGAAGGGCGCTTTGAAAAAGAGTGGGCACAAGCAATCTTGGATAATAAAGAGCGAGTATCTGATTCATATGTCTTTCCAGCCAACGGCCTAACCCTGGTTAAAGTCAGTTATTAAAGGGCGAGAATCATGATTTTCAGTGGTGGGCCTGGCTTTTAGGGCTAATGCGCCCGCGTGAGAATAGCGATTTTGACCCATTTCCCGATGACGGGTAATCTAGCCCTCTGCTCAAATGGCTAATCAGCCAGCGAGCTAAACCGAATAACACTTTAGGAAGAGAGATACCTCGTGCGCACTTTCACACCAAAGGCTGGTGACATTGCTCGTAAATGGCATGTCATCGATGCAGAAGGAGTTGTACTTGGTCGTCTCGCAAGCCATGCAGCTGTTCTACTTCGCGGAAAGCACAAGACAACATTCGCGCCACACATCGACATGGGCGACTTCGTAGTTGTTATTAACGCAGAGAAGGTTGTTCTAACCGGACAAAAAGCTGGACAAAAGTTTGCTCACCACCACTCTGGTTTCCCAGGCGGTATGACTTCAATTGTTTACTCAGATCTTATTAATTCAGATCCAACACGTATCGTTGAAAAAGCAATTCTAGGAATGATTCCAAAGAATAAGTTGGGCCGCACTGTTGGTTCAAAGCTAAAGGTTTACGCAGGTCCAGCACATCCACATGCTGCGCAGAACCCAACACCATTCGTATTCACCCAAGTTTCCCAAATGACAAAGTAAGTAACAGGAGCCATATAAATGTCTGATTTTGATACCGCTATCGATACCGATCAAGACGAAGCTCCAACTTCGTACTCATCATCAACTCCTGGTATTGCACCTGGCCGTAAAGGTGTTCTTGCACCTGGTGGCGGAACTGGTCGTCGCAAAGAAGCAGTTGCACGTGTTCGCTTAGTTCCTGGTTCAGGAAAGTGGACAGTTAACGGTAAAGAATTAGCAGTTTATTTCCCAAATAAAGTTCACCAACAATTAGTGTCAGAACCATTCCGCACTGTTGGTGCTGAAAATGAATTCGATGTTGTCGCACGTATCAACGGTGGCGGAACATCAGGACAAGCTGGTGCACTTCGTTTAGGTGTTGCTCGTGCTCTTAACGAAATCGATCGTGATGCGAACCGCCCTTCACTAAAGAAGGCTGGCTTCCTTGCACGTGATGCTCGTGTTATCGAACGTAAGAAATACGGCCTAAAGAAGGCACGTAAGCGTTCTCAATACAGCAAGCGTTAATTCACACTTCGCAATCATGGCTCTCTTTGGCACTGATGGTGTCAGAGGTGTCGCCAATGTCGATCTCACCGCAGAACTAGCACTCGATTTAGCAGTTGCTGCTGCACATGTATTAGCTGAAGTAGGCGCAATCTCCAAGAATCGTCCGAAAGCAATTGTCGGCCAAGATTCACGCGCATCTGGTGAATTTTTAGAGGCCGCAATTGTTGCAGGATTAGCAAGCGCCGGAGTAGATGTTTATAAAGTTGGTGTTCTGCCAACACCAGCAATTGCACAATTGGTTGCATCAAGTGGCGCAGATCTTGGCGTAATGATTAGCGCATCACACAATCCCATGCCAGATAATGGAATTAAATTCTTCGCAAAAGGCGGCGGAAAATTAGATGATGCTCTGGAAACTGCAATCGAAGCTCGTCTAAATGAACCTTGGGACCGCCCAGTTGGTAAAGGCGTTGGTCGCGTGATTGTTGATGAATCTGCAGCCGAAAGAT
>JBILDT010000120.1:0-3719 GCA_044352485.1 Candidatus Nanopelagicaceae bacterium | reverse complement strand
GAAGAAGTTTCGAATGGCGTAGATGTTTATTCAATCCGCCAACCTCTTGGTCCAGTCGCGATAATTTCTCCGTTCAACTTCCCGGCGATGGTTCCGATGTGGTTCTTCCCAATTGCAATCGCATGTGGAAATACAGTTGTTCTAAAGCCTTCAGAGAAAGATCCAAGTGCAGCAATGTTTTTGGCCGAGCTTTGGAAAGAAGCCGGACTTCCTGACGGTGTATTTAACGTTGTTCATGGCGATAAAGAATCTGTTGACGCACTTCTAACTCACCCAGGAATCAAGTCAGTTTCATTCGTAGGATCAACACCAATCGCGAAGTATGTTTACGAAACCGGAACCAAGCATGGCAAGCGCGTTCAAGCACTCGGTGGCGCAAAGAACCACATGGTTGTTCTTCCAGATTCCGATTTAGAACTTGCTGCAGATGCTGCAATCAATGCTGGCTTTGGTTCAGCAGGAGAGCGCTGCATGGCAATTTCAGCAATCGTTGCCGTAGAACCAATCGCAAATGCCTTGGTCGCGAAGATTAAGTCACGTATGGCAGATATCAAAACCGGCGATGGAACTAAGGGTTCAGATATGGGACCACTTGTTACCAAAGTTCACCGCGACAAAGTTGCTTCATACATTGAAGCTGGTGAAAAAGCTGGTGCCACTCTTGTCGAAGATGGTCGCAAAGTTAAAGTAGATGGTGAAGGTTTCTTCCTCGGACCAACACTATTCGACAACGTAACACCTGACATGAGTGTTTATAAAGAGGAAATTTTCGGGCCAGTTCTAAGCATTCTTCGCGTGAATACTTATGATGAAGCGCTTTCACTTGTAAACAGCCATCCATATGGAAATGGAACAGCAATCTTCACTAACGACGGTGGCGCTGCTCGCAGATTCCAGAATGAAGTAGAAGTAGGAATGGTTGGAATCAACGTTCCGATTCCGGTTCCGATGGCTTACTTCTCTTTCGGTGGTTGGAAGAATTCATTATTCGGCGACACCCATGCACACGGCACAGAAGGAGTTCACTTCTTCACGCGCGGCAAAGTAGTTACAAGCCGCTGGTTAGATCCAAGCCACGGCGGAATTAACTTAGGTTTCCCTCAAAATAGCTAGTTAGTTGAAATTGTAAAACGCTAAGAACGCCGCAATTGAAAGCATGATTGCGGCGATTAGTGAATCAAGTATTTTCCAGAAAATTGGGCGTGACATAAACCGCGAGGCTGACTTGGCCCCAAACCCAATAGATGTGAACCATAGAAAACTTGCAATTATTGCGCCTGTAACAAAGAACCACTTATCAGAACCGAATTGATTCGAGATACTGCCAAGCAAAATTACGGTGTCGAGATACACATGCGGGTTTAGAAAGGTCAAGGCCAAAACTGTTAGAACTACGCTCCTCTTGTTGGCAGAAGCTTCTCCCGCAGAGTTCAAGACTTCTTGTTTAAATGCAGATTTTGCTGATTTAAATGCAAACCACAACAGGTAGGCAACTCCGAACCAACGAACAAATTCCAGAAGGTCTTTATTTGACTTAATCAAAGCGCCAAGGCCGCTGGCTCCTAGAGCAATCAACAAAGCGTCGGAACATGCACAGATCAAAACTGTTAATAGAACATATTTCTTAGTCAGTCCCTGGCGGATTACAAAAGCATTTTGGGCGCCAATCGCAATGATTAGCGAGAGTCCGGCTAGAAATCCCGGAACTATTGCAATCATGCCGAATTATCGAGTAGTGCCCGTAGCCCAGCTATCGCATATTTCTGTGCATATTCGATTTCGATGGCAGCGTCGTTTCCCGATTCGATTCGAACAGATGCAACATCAATTGTGGCTTGAACATATGACAAACCTAATCTGACATCGCTCAGACCAATTTCGCTTAGTGGTCTGATGATTGTGCCCATTAAATCGCGGTGCCCTTGCGCAATATCTGACTTCCGATAATTCGGGGTAGTCACGGTGTTCAAACTTTTAACAAGTAAATGCCGACCATCAACTACATATTGCAGCGCTTCTTCAATCCAAAGTTTGATGTATTCAAAAGGATCTTCAACGTTGTCGACTGCCTTTAGCAAACGCTTGTTGTAGTAAGCCATCTCTTCCATTACAAGATCCGCGATTAAATCAGCAGACGAAGCGAAATATTCGTAAATCGAAGAACGGGCCAAGCCGGCACGCTTTGCTACGGCAGAAACAGTTACCGAATCAACTCCATCTTCCATCGCAAGACTCAGTGCAGCATCCATCAATTGGCGCTGGCGCATCTGACGTTGCTCACGAATCGTGGCTTCTTGAATCCTTGGAGACATGGTCGAACTCTACTTCAGTAGTAGTCCTGGATTCACTCCGAGTCCCATCGATGCATCGAGAACTGCGCCATGTAGCACTCTTCCAGCATCTGTAGTCAGAAAATACCCAAGTTCAGCAATTTCTCGGGGATCTATCAATCGCATTTTTGGAAGTGAGGCAATCACTTTCTTCTGACCTGCGTCATTCAAATGATTTAGCGTGCTGGCTTGGAACATTGGGGTATTTGTTGCACCCGGACAGATAGTAAAGACATCGACACCACTCTGAGCAAGATCAGCGCCCAAAGTTCTTCCTAAGAATGCGATTGCAGCTTTACTCATTCCATCCGCATAGTTAAATCCCGGAAACTGCGTAACGCCTCCGCCAACTGAGGAGAGCAAAATAATCTTTCCGCTTCCTCGCTCAAGCATCTTTGGAAGAAGCAAGTTGTTTAGCCAGAGGGTTCCAACTGCATTCACTCGAATTAAAGCTTCTGCTTGGCCATGTGGTGTATCTGAAACTTTTTCAACTGTTTTCGATCCAAGGCCTGCGTTATGGATTACTACATCTGGAACAGAAGGCAGAGAATCGGCTAACGCTTCAACTGATGCATAATCTGCAAGATCTAATTTAAAAGCTGTAGCAACGTTTGGATATGCCTGGGAAACTTCAGCTGGCTTCTCACCATCGCTGAGATAAGTGAACCAAACTTCAAATCCGTTCCTTGCAAATACATCTACAAATTCGCGACCGATTCCACTTGTGCCACCAGTTACTAAAACCTTCTTAAGCATGCGGACCCTCTTTCAATTCATTCAAGCATAACGTTTAAGGCCAGTTACTTCTGCTTTTTCGGTTTGAACAAAACTTCATCAGCACCAATGCGGTGAGCCTTGAAAGAATTCACGGGTGAATCGCTCGGATATCCGATAGCCATTCCGCAGAGAAGTCGGTAATCCTTTGAGATCTCAAATTCTTTTCTTACAACGTCATCCCAAATATTTACTGCACCCTGTGCGCATGTGCCAAGCCCGTGACCATGTGCGGACAACATCAGGTTCTCCATCATCAGCCCTGCATCAGAAGCCGCATAGACATGAAGACTTTTATGAATATAGATAAACATTTCAACTGGCGCACCAAAGAACGAGTAGTTCTTTCCCCACTGCTTGTCTCTGGCCTCGCGATCGCCTCGCTTAACGCCAAATAATTCATAGAGTTCTTTACCAACTCGTTGCGCTCTTGGCTTCAACTCGGCGACATATGGTTTTACGATGCTTCGGTTGCTGGTTGGCAGGCCATAACGTGAATAGATAAGGCGCAGCTTGTTCTTCAAGCCTTTGCGCATAATTCTTGAAAGGACGGTCCAGCGAGATAAAAACTCTGCACTGATTCGATCTCTAACCTCATCGGTTGCAACAGCAATC
>JBILDT010000088.1:0-4651 GCA_044352485.1 Candidatus Nanopelagicaceae bacterium | reverse complement strand
TCTTTTGCCTTTGATTCTGCCGAAGAATCGAAATTAGTTATCCCAGAGATAATCATTGGAAAACGAGGCGATAAATCCTGGATTACTTGGATTGGCGAAAGGAGTTCGCCAACAATTTCTGACTTTAAAGGTTCAAAATCTATGGGCGAAATTTCCTTTGAATCTGGGGCGCTTAATGATGTTGCCTGGAAAGAAAGTGTTGCAAAGGCAGTTTCCAAAATTAAGAATGGCGATCTTGAAAAGGTTGTTTTAGCACGAGATCTCATTGCCAGAAATACTGAAGTTATTTCAAAGCGAAACTTAATCACTTATCTAAGTGCGAATTACCCTTCAACCTGGGTCTTTATGGTTGCTAATTTAATTGGTGCTACGCCCGAACTATTAGTTCGCTTAAATAAGTCATTGGTTACCTCGAGAATTTTGGCTGGAACTATTAGAAAATCTGGTGATGAAGCAAAAGATCTAGGGCTGGCTGCTTCACTTGCTAAATCTTCTAAGGATTTAGAGGAGCACGAATATGCAGTTCGTTCGGTGGCTGAAGCCTTAGCGCCTTACTGTTCATCAACAAATGTTCCAGAATCACCATTTGTTCTACACCTAGCGAATGTAATGCACCTAGCTACGGATGTAACTGGAGTAGTTAACGATGCAACGACTCCTATCGACATCTTTACCTTGATAGCTTCGCTTCATCCATCGGCTGCTGTTTGCGGAACCCCAACCGAAACAGCTAGCGCTGTTATCAATGAATTAGAAGAGATGAATCGTGGTCGATATGCCGGGCCAGTTGGTTGGGTAGATGCAAGAGGCGACGGCGAAATTGGAATTGCACTTCGAACTGGTGAACTTTCCGACGATCAAAAATCTATGCGTATCTTTAGTGGTTGTGGAATTGTTGCTGGCTCGAATCCAGAAGATGAATTAGCTGAGAGTCAGGCTAAATTGAGTCCGATGCGAACCGCGCTTGAAATGCGAGAATAAGTCTTAGTCAAATTAGTTGCCATAGATTCCCGATCTGGAACTTCCACAATAACAAAATTTAATCCAGGATTATTCTGAGAAAAAGTAAAATTCAAATCAGAGGCAGTTTTTACTTTGGTCACTCTTATCTGAAAGCTTGAAATGATTTTGGCAAGATCTTGGTTCTGCGGAGTTGCAAATATCTCTTCAAATCCAGAAACGCCTGATTGTGGCAGAGTTGAGAAAATCCCACCACCATTATTGTCAATGATAAAAATTGTTAGGTTGTTTGTTGGCGGTGCAAGTAAGGCTGTTAGATCGTGTAAGAAAGTTAGGTCACCGATTACCGCATAGGTGCGTTCGAAACTATTTGAAATACCGAAAATCGTAGATAAATTGCCATCGATTCCTGCGAGCCCACGATTTGCAAAAACATCAATTCCAGCACGAGGTTTAGCAAAAGCTTCGATATCTCTAATTGGGCGAGAGGATCCAACAAAAAGCGCTGAACCAGCTGGCACACCTGCTGCGATTGTCCGCAGAGCGTTCTGCTCGCTCCACCTTTGATCTTCATCAATAACTTTCGTAGCTAGCTTTGAGATTTTGTTCCAATCTGAAATCCAAGTTGGGTTTAGCGTTGAGACCTCAAGTTTTGGGAGTGCAAAAAATATCTGGGAAGCAGTTCGCTTCGTATCAATAGTTGAAATTCTGGGATCAATTACATAAGTTTTTTCAGCCAGAGTCAGAAAGCTATTTATACTTCGAGAAAGCGTTGTTCGACCAATGACAATTGCATAATCTGGCTTTAAATAATTTCGAATGGTCTCATCACTTAAAAATGCACTTGCATGACTTATTGAATTTGGAAATGTCAAAGGATCCTCAGAAATCACTGGCAGCCCTGAGGTCTCAATAAACTTAGAAATTTCAGAAGCGTTAAGTGTTCCTCGATCATGGCCGATAACAATCAGACCATTTCCGGTAACTGTTAAAGATTTTGCAGTTTCTTGGGTTTTATTTGGAGAATTAACGTGCAACCCACTTAACCAATCATTTGAATCATTTGGCAGCAGCGGCTCATCAAATTGAATATTTAAATGGGTTGGGCCATTTCCTAATTCGAAATTAGCCCCAGGAACTAAATCAAATGCTGGAATATTTGGAAACATTCCAACTTGATCTGTTGTCTGATTCGCCCCAGTTTTGCGTAAGCGTTCTGGTCGATCTGCAGTGATTGCGATTAATTTATTTGTTGCGTGCCAGGCTTCAAGAAGTGCGGGATGAAAGTTCGCGGCGGCAGTTCCGCTAGTGCAGATAACAGCAACGTGTCTATCGGTTGCTTTAGCAATACCAAGTGCGAAAAAAGCCGCACCGCGTTCATCTAATTTGATATGTAATTCAATAATCCCAAGTGATTTAGCCTCATGAAGTGCAATCGAAAGTGGTGCATTTCTTGATCCTGGTGAAAGCACAAAATCACTCACACCGGACTCGATTAACTTGCGGATGGTCTGGCGGGCTAGATCAGTTGAGCTGCTCACTCTGCCACCTTTCGCCAAATCCAGATTCCCAAATTCTCTCAATCCGATTCTGCCACCAAAGTCTACGGTCGGCAGAAGCCAAGTATTTGGCTACTAGCTTCTCGTCAGGTGCTGTTCGACTAACCAAGATAGTGCCAGCAGTTATTTCAATTGGCGGGGTTACAACATCGCTCTCAAGCAGTGAAGTTGTTGCAAGTCCGCAATCAAAATTTAGGCTGCTCTGACTTGCAGCTAGGGCTAGCCCATGTGAAATTCCAATACCCGTATCTAAAGCACTGGAAATCACGGCAGGTAAACCAATCTTTTCTATTAACTTATTGGCGCTTTTTATGCCACCAGAAGGTGCCCACTTAATAATTGCCACATCGGCAAATTCTTTAGCATCTAAGAAATCACTTGAGAGCGCCTGCCTAATTGATTCATCGATGGCAATCTTCATCGGTATCTCTTTTTTTAGCTCTATCAAATCTTCAATTCGCAAGCAGGGCTGCTCGATGTATTCAAATACTTTGCCAAATCGCAGATAGAAGTTATAGAGATTGAGAAGTGCAGATTGAAGATCCCAACCGCCATTGACATCTAAACGAACTTTAAAATCTGGATTGAAATCGAGTGCTGCTTCCACCAATTCACTGTCGTTCTCAAAATCGTCAATCTTTATCTTGACAGTTTTTGCACCAGAAAATCTATTCAGTATTTCGGGGACTCGATCTATTTCTACTTTGGGAAGCGTTGCATTTATAGCAATTGAATTTCGCTCCAGCTTTGGCCAGGGAAGATATGCGCCCTCTAGCGCTGCATTTAGCCAGGGCTCGGATTGCACATCAGAATATTCAGTAAATGGTGAGAATTCGCCCCACCCCGCTGGCCCACGAAAGAGCGCTGCTTCGCGAATATTTATGCCGCGAAAATTAGTGCGAGTAGGTATGGCAACAATAGTTAGATCGTTAAAGACCTTATCTAAGTGCCACATTATTTATTACGGACGCTTTGGAAATTTATTGAAATTTGGTTCGCGGTTCTCTTTAAATGCATCTCGGCCTTCTTGGCCCTCTTCGGTCATGTAAAACAGAAGTGTTGCATCGCCAGCAAGTTGTTGCACGCCAGCTAGTCCATCATCTGCCGCATTTAATCCAGCTTTCAGTAATCGAAGCGCCATTGGTGAATGTCTTAACATTTCACGACACCAAGAAACTGTTTCAGCTTCAAGTTCGGCGACTGGAACAACAGTATTTACCAAGCCCATTTCAAGCGCTTCGGTCGCATTATACTGACGACATAAGAACCAAATTTCACGAGCTTTCTTCTGGCCAATGTGTGCAGCCAATAAACCTGCGCCATATCCACCATCGAAAGATCCAACCATCGGACCGGTCTGGCCAAACTTTGCATTGTCAGCAGCAATAGTTAAATCGCAGACAACGTGTAGAACATGTCCCCCACCAACAGCCCAACCCGCAACCATTGCTACAACTGGTTTTGGCAATCTACGAATTTGAATCTGCAAATCTAAAACATTCAATCTGCCAATTCCTTTTTTCGCAAGTGAATCATTTCCTAGATAACCATCATCACCGCGAACATTTATATCGCCACCAGAGCAGAACGCTTCGGTGCCAGCACCGGTAAAAATAATGACGCCGACAGAATCATCATCGCGGGCCAATGAGAAAGCTTCTTGTAATTCGAAGAGTGTCTGCGGGCGAAATGCGTTGCGCACTTCTGGTCGGTTGATTGTAATTTTGGCAATACCTTCGGCCACTTCATAAACAATGTCTGAAAAAGCCTCGCCACCACTTCCGATAATCCATTTTGGAATGGTCCGACTGCCTGGCTCGCGCTTAAAGGGTTTGCTCACATTTCCTCCTACAAAATATATAGATAGCCTACGCGGGTCATGAAAACTTCGGTAATTGATATCGGGCTCCAATGGGAGATACCAGCGCTGACCCGCGCCCTTTCCGAGGCGATGGGGCAAGGAGAAGTAACCCAAGTCATCGTAAACACAACTGGATCTTCAGGAATTAAAAAGCGCGTCCTTCTATCTATAGATGCAGTTTCGACATCAGCCCAATTATCAAATGAACGAGTTAGCGCGATGCCTGGCGATGTCTGGTCGTTGCTTCTACCTATAAACCATATTGCCGGAG
>JBILDT010000124.1:0-3548 GCA_044352485.1 Candidatus Nanopelagicaceae bacterium | reverse complement strand
CGGAGTAGATGCTTATTGGTTAAGCCACGAACCATGGTTTATTCCAGAACCATTTACACCTGAAGCTGGTGAATTGTGGTCGGTGGAAGATATCGATTACTGGATTGATGTTCTTGAAACAGTCTGTAATGAAGCAAGAACTAATCCAGAGTTAGTTAAGACTTCGCCACATAACCAGGTTGTTCACAAGCAAAATTCAACGAACTTGAGTGATCCTGCTAAGTGGGCGACCACCTGGCGCGCATACAAGCGCAAATACGGAGTCACTAATTGATTTCAAGAGGAATTTAATTGTCTGATCCTAAGTTTTCCATAATTGGGTCAGGCAGTATTGGCATCGGCTGGGCCATTGTCTTTGCCCGCGCTGGTTACAAAGTAAAGGTTTACGATATTGAAGAATCTGCCCTACGCAACTTTGAAAACCAAGTAAAAAACCGCCTTGAATTACTTGATGAGAGTAAGTTGCTCACCAATTCCCCTAAGAAAATTGCGGCAAGAATAAAGACAACTCTGGACCTAGCCGAAGCAGTATCCGATGCGGATTTCGTTCAAGAGTGTGGTCCAGAAAACCTTGAGATCAAACGAGAGTTATTTACGAAACTAGCGAACTTGGCCAAGCCTGATGCAATTATCGCTAGCTCTTCATCTGCGCTGCGCCCAAGTGAATTCGCTTCAAATATTGCAAGCAATGAGAGATGTCTGGTCGTTCACCCAGGTAATCCGCCTTATTTGATTTCAATCGCTGAAGTTGTTCCAGCAGAATTTACATCCGAAGAAGCGATAAAAACTTGCATAGATCTTCTGACTAAGGTTGGGATTATTCCAATTCGGGTTAACAACGAACCCCAGGGATTTGTTTTCAATCGACTACAAGGCGCAATTTTGCGAGAGGCTTATTGTTTAGTGCGAGATGGCGTTATATCGCCAACAGATTTAGATTTGATCGTCACAGAAGGTTTAGGCAAACGCTGGTCGATAGTTGGGCCGTTCGCTACATCAGCGCTAAATGTTCGTGGCGGGATCAAAGCGCATGTAGCGCGAATGGGTAAGAGTTATTTTGAAATGGGCAGAGAACGTGGCCAGAACGATCCTTGGGATGAAGCGCTAGTGGAACGCGTTGCAGCTGATATCGAAAGCAAATTGCCCGATGCTAAATGGGAGAAAAATACCCAGAAGCGCGATCTTGCACTTATGAAATTAACTAAGTTATTTGAAAAAGTAATTAAGCCCTAAATTATTTATCGGATGTGCTTACCAGGGCACGGACTTTCTCAAGTTCAGATTGTTCTGGCGCCTTAGTAGTCTTTAGATTTTGCGAAACCTTTAATTCCCAACCAGTATTTTCAATAGCCTGATTTATATCAACACCAGGATGTAGATATGTCATTGTCAGCTCTAAAGTTTCTGGATCTGGTTCCAAAATTCCTAGGTCAGTAATTACTCGACTTGGACCACCGCCACGTAATCTATTTTTCGCTCTTGAGCCAGGACCTTCGCCAAAGCCCATAGAAGTTATGAAATCAACCTGCTTCACAAATGTTCTGGTTGTCTGTCGAATAATTATTGCGACCTCTTTACAGGAAGCTGCGATCTCAGTTGCTCCTCCGGCTCCAGGCAAGCGAACTTTTGGCGAATCATAAGTTTGCCCAATGAAAGTCGTATTTATATTTGCAAATTTATCGATTTGAGCTGCACCTAAAAATCCAACATCAATCCGGCCAGATTGCAGCCAGTAATTAAAGATTTCTGGCATACCTACAACAGTAAGTGCATGGTTGGCTAGTTCGCCATCACCAATTGAAAGTGGCAATTTTTGTGGGTTTGTATTGACTGTGCCAGATTCGTAAATCAGAAAGAGATTTGGGGCTTGCATCGACTTAGCGAGAATCGCTGCAGTGCTGGGAATACCGATACCGACAAAGCAGGTATTTCCATCTTTAAGTGTTCGAGCAGCTGCGATTGTCATCATTTCATCTGCAGTCCAAGTGGAATTCAAGTTTTCGCTCATTACTTCTTACCCGCCGTGCCCTTGCTATAGATCTCGTCATTCAACCATCTACTAAAATTCTCACGCTCTTTCGAAATCTCATCCCAGGCAATATATTGATTATTATCGCGCTCATAAAAATCTGATGCATAGGATGGCCAAGCACCATTTGGAACAACTGAGATCGCATCAATCAAGTTGCTTGGGATAATTATTGAACTGAACTTAGGTGAGAATTTTTCGACTACCTCTTCGACAGTAACAATTACTTTAGAGGCGGCAAATACCGCTTCCTTTGCAACACCTGTAATCCCCCACATCATTACATTGCCAGCTTTATCTGCTTGCTGAGCATGAAGAATTGTTACATCAGGATTTATGGCTGCTACAGCTGTCAGAACTTCATCCGAGAAAGGCGATTTAACTTCTGACACGTTCTTAGTGTGGTCCACTAAATCTGAACCGGAATAGCCTTTGAGAACCGCGAAACCAATTCCTGAAGCTCCAGCAACATATCTATTTGTCAGACCAGCGTGTGTGTGCTCTTCAATTTCAATCTTATTTGGCCAGCCATTTTGATAGGCATCTCGGAAGCGATGTAGCGAACCAACGCCGGGATTTCCGCCCCAAGAGAAAACAAGTTTCTTAATACAGCCAGCGCCAATCATTTGATCATAAATTAAATCTGGCGTTAAGCGAACCGCGGTTAAGTCCTTAACCTTCTGGCGGATGATTTCATGGCCTGCTGCAAATGGAATCAGGTGAGTGAAGCCCTCCATGGCTATGAGGTCGCCATTTTTCACATAACTCTCTATCGCTTGGGGTAGCTCTAGAAATTTTGACACCATTTAACTCCATCTATTTATCTTGTCGCTATCATAAAGGTAGTAGCGCGAAAGTTAAATAATAAGTACGCTTCAATTTAAGTAAAAACGAATTAGGAGTTCGGATGACGCACAGCAATATGGCTACAAATATGGCTAATAAAATAGCTGTTGTAACCGGTGGTTCATCTGGCATTGGATCTGCAATTGTTAACAGATTCGTTATAAATGGTTCTCGGGTAATTTCAATTGATTTAAAGAAACCTGAATTTGAAATTGGAACTGTCCAACATTTCGACTGCGATTTGACCGATGAGAGCGCGGTTTCGCGGGTGTTCGAGGAGATTGCAAAGCTGCACCCACAAATCGACTTTCTATGTGCAAATGCCGGAATCGTTCCGGCCTGGAGCCGCATCGCTGACACAAATTTTAGTGACTGGAAAAAGGTCATTGATATCAATGTAAATGCGCTCTTCCTGACCATTTCGCATGGCGCAAAGTTATTGAGAAAAGGTTCTGGAACAGTTGTTGTCACTGGTTCCATAAACTCGATAAAGGGTGATCCCAATATCGCTTCTTATGTTGCGAGTAAGCATGCTGCGCTTGGAATTATTAAGTCTGCCGCCCTAGATCTTGGGCGAGATGGAATTAGAGTAAACGGGGTCGCACCTGGTCCCATCGCAACCAAGGCGCTGATTTCAAGAATCGAGAAGCGATTGGCGGAGAACAACGGTACG
>JBILDT010000087.1:0-4688 GCA_044352485.1 Candidatus Nanopelagicaceae bacterium | reverse complement strand
TACTGAATCTTTCGGACTTTCTTGAACAATTTCCTCAAAGGCTTCGGCTACTCGTGGGTGAATGATCTCTTCTAGAGTTTTGCGAGCGTCTGGATCAGCAAAGACGATCTGGCCTAACTTGCTGCGATCTAAGACTCCATTAGTAAGAATTTCATCGCCAAAAGTTGCTACTAATTCATCAAAGCCATCTGTTCCGCGTTCGATAACATCGCGGGCGAGTAGATCGGCATCGACTACGACTGCACCTAGATCTTCAAAAAAATCTCCGGCAGCAGATTTTCCTGACCCGATACCACCAGTAAGGGCAACTTTTATCACGTTGGAATCTTATCTTTTAATGTGGGCAGTAAATGAAAAGGGCCCCGACCGAGGTCAGGGCCCTTAACTCTATTGATTATTCTGCGGCGGTTTCGACAGCAGGTGCATCGCCAGCAGCGGCATCGGCAGCTTTAGCCTCTTCCTTCTGCTTGCGGTGTGCCATGAAGCGGGTTTGCGCTTCAGCATATTGACGTTCCCACTCTTCGCGTTGCGCTTCATAACCTGGGCGCCACTCTTGAGAATCTGCATCGAATCCTTCTGGATAGATGAAGTTTCCTTGTGCATCGTAACGAGCAGCCATTCCATATTGTGTTGGATCAAATGCTTCGATCTCTACTTCGTGTCCTTCATTAGCTTGCTTCAATGAAAGTGAAATACGA
Source organism: Candidatus Nanopelagicaceae bacterium (assembly GCA_044352485.1). Classification (GTDB taxonomy): domain Bacteria; phylum Actinomycetota; class Actinomycetes; order Nanopelagicales; family Nanopelagicaceae; genus AAA044-D11. The sequence continues at coordinate 3,990 of JBILDT010000087.1, read as the reverse complement.
CGACGCTCTAGATCAATATCAATAATCTTTACGAATAGCTCGTCGCCCACTTGAACAACTTGCTCTGGAATTTCAACGTGGCGTTCGGCCAACTCTGAAATGTGAACTAGTCCTTCGATTCCTTCGAATACTCGAATGAATGCACCGAATGGAACAAGTTTAGTAACTTCACCAGGAACAACTTGGTTAATTGTATGTGTGCGAGCAAATGCTTGCCATGGATCTTCTTGAGTCGCCTTGAGAGAGAGCGATACGCGCTCACGTTCGAAATCGACTTCTAGAACTTCAACAGTTACAGCGTCGCCAACTTCAACAACTTCATTTGGATGATCAATGTGCTTCCATGAAAGTTCAGATACGTGAACCAAACCATCTACGCCACCAAGGTCCACAAAGGCACCAAAGTTAACGATTGATGAAACAACACCAGAACGAACCTGACCCTTTTCAAGTTGGTTCAGGAATGTTGTGCGTGAAGCTGATTGGGTTTGCTCTAGGAATGCACGACGTGAAAGAACTACGTTATTGCGATTCTTATCGAGTTCGATAATACGCGCTTCAACCTGTTGTCCGATGTAAGGGGTCAAGTCGCGAACGCGGCGCATTTCTACGAGTGATGCTGGAAGGAAGCCACGGAGCCCGATGTCAACGATTAGGCCACCCTTAACAACTTCAATAACAGTTCCGGTGACAACTTCGTCACGCTCTTTCTTTCCTTCGATATCTCCCCAGGCGCGTTCGTATTGTGCGCGCTTCTTTGAAAGGATTAAACGACCTTCTTTATCTTCCTTGGTAATTACAAGTGCTTCAACGCGATCGCCGACAGAAACAATCTCTGAAGGATCAATGTCGTGGCGGATAGATAGTTCGCGGGAAGGAATAACACCTTCGGTCTTGTAACCAATGTCTAGCAAAACTTCTTCGCGATCAATTTGAACAACGGTTCCGATAACTAGATCGCCATCATTAAAATTCTTAATTGTGCCTTCAATTGCGGCAAGAAAATCTTCGGCTGAGCCGATGTCGTTTACTGTGATTTGTGTAGGGGTCAAAATTCTCCGAAGGGATAGAAGTAGTAGGAATAGGACAGTTCATAAATTTCATGAATCTGGCTGATTCACGAAGGGCTAAGGCTACTTGCGTGCTGCTGGATGGTCAAAATCGGGGTCTAGACTCGGCAAATGCACGAGTATTTGGAGCTATTAAAAATGTCAGGAGTCCGGCGACTACTGATTAGCTCAATGCCCGCTCGATTGGCCTACGGGATGATTTCACTTGGAATTTTCTTCAAGGTGCAAATTGCCACCTCCTCAATTTCAATGGCAGGACTTGCGGTTGGTTTAAATGCGCTGGCATCTTCGCTCACAGTTGGACTTCGATCTGGATTCATTGATCGATACGGATTAACTTGGCCGCTACGTGTTTTAGTGCCTGCTTATGCGAGCCTCATTGTTCTATTCAACTACTCTGATGGAAAAGTTTCTCTGATCGTAATTTCAACTGCCCTAGGTGCTGTTGCTCCCCCAATAAATCTCGCAGTGCGACCCCTTTGGAAAGTTGTAGTTCCAGAGAAAAAACAGCGGGCGATATTTGCTGTTGATACAGCGGTTATGAGCACAGCCGTCGTGATTGGTCCAGTATTGGTAACTTCTCTGGCCCTATCCGATTCGCCGAAATCTGCGCTTAATGTTTGTGCAGCTGCGATGTTGCTTGGCGGCATTGCGCTAGCAGTTCTGCCTGTAACTAGGAATTGGATTCCCGAAGTAAAAGAGCCAGGTGCTCAACACTTACTTAAACTTCCTGCGATTCGTTTACTAATTGCCGAAGGTATTTTCATTGGACTTGCTTACGGATTCTTTGAAACTGGTATACCCGCTTTCACCACAATTGAAGGCGTTGCTGGTCGCACTGGATTGTTCTTTGGTGTTCTAGCTATTTTCAACATCTTCGGCAGCTTGCTAGCTGGTTTGATCTCTAAAAAAACTACACCGCTACTGGCTTTCCGTAGAACGTATCTGTTCTGGGCCATTGTCTGCGCTCCTTTAGCTTTCACAAATCCCGATTGGTCACTTCTCTCAGTCTCCGCTCTGCTAGGTCTTGCTGGAGGCATGCAGATGGTTTTCTATTGGGAGATAGTTGAAAAAGTACGAAGTAAGGGAACTGCCGCATCAGCCATTGGTTGGCTCTGGACATTTGAAGGAACCGCGAAAGCGTTCGGAGCAATGCTAAGTGGATTTATTAGCGAAGCGCTCTCGCCTAGATATTGCTTAGCTCTGATGAGCATCTGCGTATTGATCGGATATTTAATCATCCGAAAGGGTCATACTTTGCTTAAGGCTGCGGATACCTTGCCAACTCAAGCAGAAGATGAAATCGCAATTTCAACAGCGCTCGACAAAACAAATTAATGTGCGGCTAAGTCCCAACTGGTCCCGATTCCAATATTTACATCTAGCGGAACGGAGAGTTCAAACGCGCTGCCCATTCCATCTTTAACAAGATCGGTGAGTATTTCAATCTCACCTTCAGCAACTTCGAGAATGAGTTCATCGTGCACTTGAAGCAACAACCTAGATTTCAAGCCCTGCTCTGCAATTCCTTTAGCAACATTGAGCATCGCAACTTTTATGATGTCTGCTGCCGATCCTTGTATCGGGGCATTCAGGGCCATGCGCTCTGCAACTTCGCGCCTTGGTCGATTCTCACTCGTTAAGTCGGGGAGATAGCGACGTCTTCCCATAATTGTTTCGGTGTAACCCTTTTCGCGTGCAATCACTACAACTTGAGCTAAGTAGTCTCGAATTCCACCAAACCGAGAGAAGTATTTATCCATCAAGATTGCGGCATCAGTTGGTGATAAATCCAATTGTTGAGCTAACCCATATGCCGACAAACCATAAGCAAGTCCATACGACATCGCCTTAATTTGTCTACGCATCTCTGGATCAACGCCATCTGGCGCGACACCAAATACCAAACCAGCGACAGTTGAATGTAGGTCCTCTCCCATTTTAAATGCTTCAATTAAATTCGAATCTTTCGAGAGATGAGCCATGATTCGCATTTCAATTTGACTGTAGTCAGCGGTAAGCAGCGTTGTATAGGGAGCCTTCGAAACGAAACAATCACGAATTTTGCGACCCTCTTCGGTACGCACCGGAATGTTCTGCAAGTTTGGATTGGTTGACGAGAGTCTCCCCGTAGCAGTTACCGTCTGCTGGAAAATTGTATGAATCCGCCCATCGCTAGCAGTTGCATCAATTAATCCATCAACCGTTGTAAGCAACTTACTAGTTTCTCGGATTCGCAATAAGTGCTTAAGAATTGGGTGTTTAGTCTTGGCAAATAACCAGTCCAAGCTCTCGGCATCGGTTGTGAAGCCAGTCTTTATCTTCTTAGTCTTCGGAAGATCCAATTGATCAAACAAGATTGCCTGCAATTGCTTAGGTGAGCCAACATTAAATTCTCTGCCTGCTTCTTTATGGGCGCCACTGGTTTCTCGTTCAACTTCCCCTTTAAAGAATGCCGAAAGTCCTCGCAGCTTATCTAAATCGACTCCAATTCCAGTGCTCTCCATATCAGCCAACTCAACCAATACCGGAATTTCCATCTCATTCATCAGGGCTGACATTTCTCGTTCCAAAATCTCTTTTTTCAGAATCGGAACTAATTTCATTATCGAAATCGCAGCCAATCCATCAAACTGTGAGAACAAAGATTCTTCCTGCTCCGCATTAACTACCCCAAGAAATCTTTCAGTTAAATCATCGATGGCTAGATTGCGGCCACCTGGGTTAATTAGATATGCGGCTAATTCAGTATCGAAAGCTAACCCTGAAACTGGAAAGTTGCGAGCAATTTCCTTTGCACTGTGCAGGTATTTTGGAAGCTTCGCATCGCCCCACCAAGCTCCTAACTTAGAACCTCGAACAATAAACAAAATGGCTTCATCAAGGGCAACGGAATATTCGAGAATTTTTCCCTCGGGTG
>JBILDT010000015.1:0-15988 GCA_044352485.1 Candidatus Nanopelagicaceae bacterium | reverse complement strand
CTTTGTTGCTGCAATTATCATGAAGTTAAAGTTTTTCAAAAAGTTTGTAAAAGCTGGGACGATATTCATTTTCTATGTTCTGGCATATTCACTTGGGCGCTTCTTTATCGAATCTATTCGTATCGATGAGAGCAACTTGATCCTCGGGCTTCGACTAAATATTTGGGTATCTGGACTACTCTTTTTCGGAGCACTAGCGGTTCTCATAAGGAGGATTTCAGGAAATACCCAAAAGTCCTAGAGGCAAGAGATATGGTTAGCCCATGGCTTTAGAAGATGTTTATCGCAGGAATGCTCATCATAAAACCCATCGTGCTGGGTGGTTGCGAGCTGCAGTTCTTGGCGCAAACGACGGTCTGGTTTCAACTGCAAGCTTGATGATAGGTGTTTCTGCTGCCAGAGCAGACAATTTTCTAGTCACAGCCGGTGCTGCTGGAATTGCTGCCGGCGCAATGTCTATGGCAGTTGGTGAATACATCTCTGTTAGATCACAGAACGATATTGAAGAATCAGATCGATTGTTGGAGATAGAACATCTAGCAGTAGATCCAGCTGGCGAATTAGAAGAGTTAATTGAAATTTATATGAACCGTGGTCTCAATCGAGAATTAGCAACCGCGGTTGCGAAAGCTATGACTGAAAGAGATGCTCTTGAAGCGCATCTTCGTGATGAACTTGGACAGTTTCCGCATACTAAAGCGCGCCCAGTTCAGGCATCGATAGCTTCTGCCCTAAGTTTCACAGCCGGTGGACTTATTCCATTCGCTGGCGCACTCGCACCAACCTTGGGCACGAAGGTCTTAAGCATTATTGGCTTTACCCTCGTTGGACTTATCGGAACTGGGGTATTAAGCGCTCGAATAGCGGGTTCGCCTTACTTCAAAACTACGATTCGCATCTTGATCGGTGGCTCTCTGGGCATGGCAATTACAGCGGGAATTGGCTCACTGGTCCATCTGACAGGTATATAAATCGGGGAGCGATTGCTATCCTTCACCTGTAATATTTAGTCGTTAAATCCTTTGGGCCATTGTCGTCCCGAATCACCTCATAATTTTTGGGAGTTTTCGTGACTTTATTTTCAACGGTGCCATCGGCACAGGGTTTATATGACCCAACTCAAGAGCGCGACTCTTGTGGTGTTGCTATGGTCGCAACGTTAACTAAAAAAGCTACCCACGAAATTGTCTCTCAAGGTTTAACCGCGCTTCGAAACATGGAGCACCGTGGTGCAACCGGAGCCGAACCAGATAGCGGCGATGGCGCAGGAATCTTAATTTGTATTCCAGATGCGTTCTACCGCGAAGTTATTGATTTCAAATTGCCCGAGGCTGGCAAGTATGCGACCGGCATAATTTTCATTGATAAGTCATTTTCAGATCGTGCGGCCATCGAAGCAATTGCGCATGAAGAAGGTCTACAAGTTCTTGGATGGCGTGATCTCCCAATCGATGCCAAATCAATTGGTAAAACCGCGCTATCTGTAATGCCTAAATTTGAGCAGATTTTTGTCGCAGGCATCAATAGTGAAGTTGATTTAGATTTAGAGCGATTAGCTTTCTGCTTTAGAAAGCGGATAGAGCACCGCTTCCCACTTTATGTTCCTTCACTCTCGGTAAGAACCATTGTGTATAAAGGAATGCTTACAACCGGGCAACTTGAAGAATTCTTCCCAGATTTATCTGATGATCGCGTTGTTTCAACACTTGCTCTGGTTCATTCCAGATTCTCAACAAATACCTTCCCTTCCTGGCCGCTTGCACATCCATATCGATTCATCGCGCATAACGGTGAGATAAATACAGTTCGTGGAAACCGCAACTGGATGCGAGCACGTGAGTCTCTATTGGCTAGTGAAATAATTCCCGGAGATTTGAATCGATTATTTCCAATTGTTGATGATTCAAGTAGCGACTCTGGTTCTTTTGATGAAGTTCTAGAGCTCCTTTATCTGGGCGGTCGTTCACTTCCACATTCAGTTTTGATGATGATTCCTGAAGCTTGGGAAAATCATGCAACGATGTCGCAGTCCCGAAAAGATTTTTATGCATTCCATTCAAGCATCATGGAGCCATGGGATGGACCTGCTTGCATCACATTCACAGATGGTCGACAAATCGGCGCGGTTCTAGATCGCAATGGATTACGTCCATCTCGTTACTGGATAACTAAATCTGGCTTAGTTGTTCTTGCCAGCGAATTTGGAGTTCTGGATTTTGAACCAGAAGAAATTGAGAGCAAGGGCAGATTGAAGCCAGGACGTATGTTCTTGGTTGATACCGAGGCTGGCCGAATCATCGAGGATGACGAGATTAAAGATTCGCTTGCAAACGCTGCTCCATATGGCGAGTGGTTGCATGCCGGACTTGTGCGCCTCGAAGATTTACCTTCTCGTGAACATATTGTTTATCCGCACTCATCAGTTCTGAGACGCCAACGTGCATTCGGATATACCGAAGAAGAGATCAGAATTATTTTGACACCAATGGCCAAATCTGGTGGCGAGGCGCTTGGATCAATGGGAACAGATTCACCGATTGCTGCGCTATCTGCAAAGCCAAGACTTCTTTACGATTATTTCTCACAGCTATTTGCACAGGTCACCAACCCGCCACTGGATGCAATTCGAGAAGAATTAGTCACTAGCCTGTCGAGCACCGTGGGTCCAGAGTTTAATCTTCTTGATCCAGGACCAGCTTCATGTCGTCAAATCGCTCTTGATTTTCCAGTGATTGATAATGACGAACTCGCAAAGTTGATTCACGTTAATGCTGATGGAAACCATCCAGGCTTTGCAGCGCATGTTGTTCGCGGCCTCTTTCCAGTGCAAGGTGGGGGCGAGGCGCTAGCCAATCGAATCACCGAGATTCGTCAAGAAGTTTCCCAAGCAATCAAAGATGGTGCGCACATAATTGTGCTGTCAGATCGTGATGGCGATGCCGAAGATGCACCAATCCCATCGCTTCTATTAACTGCTGCGGTTCATCATCATTTAATCCGCGAGAAAACCCGCACCAAGGTTGGACTAGTTGTTGAATCTGGGGAAGTGCGCGAAGTTCACCATGTTGCACTTCTTGTCGGCTTCGGAGCAGCAGCGATTAATCCTTATCTTGCAATGGAGTCAGCCGAAGATTTAGTTCGTCAGGGTGTTATCACTGGAATTACCCCAGAGAAAGCTGTTGCGAATTTAATTAAGTCACTTGGCAAAGGTGTTCTAAAAGTTATGTCAAAGATGGGCATTTCGACAATAGCTTCATATACCGGTGCCCAAGTATTTGAAGCCATTGGTTTATCTCGTGAAGTAGTTGATGAATATTTCGTTGGCGTGACTTCAAAACTTGGCGGCGTATCAATCGACATGATTGCGCAAGAAACTATTGCCCGTCATCACATCGCATATCCACCAGGGGGCGAAATTCCTGGAACAAAACGCTTGCCTATTGGTGGCGAATATCAATGGCGACGCGAGGGCGAACCACATTTGTTCGACCCAGAAACTGTATTTGCGTTGCAACATGCAACCCGCAATAAGCGATATGACATTTTCAAGCGCTACACCAGCCGAGTAGATGATCAATCAAAACGATTGATGACACTTCGCGGTCTCTTTGAATTCAAAACTGGAGTTCGTCCGGCTATCCCAATTGAAGAAGTTGAATCTCGCTCAGATATCATCAAACGCTTTTCTACTGGAGCCATGTCATATGGTTCGATATCAGCAGAAGCGCACGAGACTCTTGCAATCGCCATGAATCGTCTTGGTGGTAAATCAAATACTGGCGAGGGCGGGGAAGATCCAGAACGCTACAAGCTGGAAGCGAATGGCGATTCTCGTAGATCTTCGATTAAACAGGTTGCTTCAGGGCGATTTGGAGTTACTAGTGAATATCTAGTTAATGCCGATGACATCCAGATAAAGATGGCGCAAGGAGCAAAGCCTGGCGAAGGCGGACAACTTCCTGGTGGCAAGGTTTATCCATGGATTGCAAAGGTTCGTTACTCAACCCCCGGTGTTGGTTTAATTTCACCACCACCTCATCACGACATTTATTCAATTGAGGATCTGGCCCAACTTATCCACGATCTAAAGAATGCGAATAAGAATGCCCGCGTTCATGTGAAGTTGGTTGCTGAAGTCGGAGTAGGAACGGTTGCGGCCGGCGTAAGCAAAGCACATGCCGATGTGGTTCTGATCTCTGGACACGATGGCGGAACCGGAGCATCTCCACTTACTTCGCTTAAGCACGCAGGAGCACCTTGGGAGTTAGGTCTTGCCGAAACCCAGCAGACCCTGATGCTAAATGGATTGCGCGACCGCATTGTTGTTCAGGTAGATGGCCAGATGAAAACTGGACGTGACATTGTTATCGCAGCCCTTTTGGGCGGCGAAGAATTTGGTTTTGCTACTGCACCACTCGTTGTATCTGGATGCGTGATGATGCGAGTTTGTCATCTCGATACCTGCCCAGTTGGCGTCGCAACGCAGAATCCAGAACTACGCGCAAAGTTCAATGGTAAGCCGGAGTTCGTTGAAACCTTCTTCGAATATATTGCAGACGAAGTTCGTGAAATATTGGCAGAGCTCGGCTTTAGAACACTGCAAGAAGCTATCGGGCAAGTTGAATACTTGGATACTAAGAAAGCAATTAAACACTGGAAGGCAAGTGGTCTCGACTTGGCTCCGCTTTTGCAGGCACCGGTATTTGATACTGATGCACCTCGCAGAAATTCAACCACCCAAGATCACGGCTTAGCTAAAGCACTTGATAATAAATTAATTGAACTTGCAGCTCCAGCACTCAAGTCTGGGGAATCTGTGAATATTGAAATGCCAATTAAGAATGTGAACCGCACGGTTGGCACAATGTTGGGCTCTGAAATAACTCGCAAGTTTGGTGGTGCTGGCCTTCCAGATAACACCGTGAATATCTCATTCCACGGAACCGCCGGAAACTCCTTCGGAGCATTCATACCTAAAGGTCTAACTCTGCGACTTTATGGCGATGCGAATGACTATGTTGGAAAGGGCCTATCAGGTGGTCGAGTAATTGTCCGACCAGATGAGAAAGCAACTTTTGCCTCGGAATTAAATGTTATCGCTGGAAATGTAATTGGCTATGGTGCTACTTCTGGTCAGATATTTATTCGAGGCCGGGTGGGAGAGCGTTTTTGTGTGAGAAATTCTGGCGCAGTTGCAGTCGTTGAAGGAATTGGTGATCACGGTTGCGAATACATGACTGGTGGAATTGCCTTGGTTCTTGGTCGAACTGGTCGTAACTTTGCAGCTGGCATGTCTGGTGGAAGAGCATTCGTATTAGATCTTGATGCTGCGCTAGTTAATACAGAATTAGTAGATGTATTGGCGTTGCCTGCAGATCAAGAAATATATGTCAGAGATTTACTCTCTAACTTCGAAGCAGAAACTGGCTCTGTTGTTGCCGCACAATTGTTGAAGAATTGGGATGAGAGCAAGAAGAGAATCTCCATGATTATGCCGCGAGATTATGCCCGAGTTCTTGCCGCAATGGATCGGGCAGAACGTGAAGGTTTACCAGTTGACAAGGTAGTTATGGAGGCGGTCAATGGCTGATCCAAAGGGATTTCTAACAACTCCAAGAGAGACACCAAAGCGCAGACCAGTCGATGTTCGAATTCTTGATTGGAAAGAAGTTTACGAACCACAAGATTTAACTGTTCTCAAGAAGCAAGCCGGACGTTGCATGGATTGCGGAATTCCGTTCTGCCATCAAGGTTGCCCACTTGGAAACTTGATCCCAGAGTGGAACGACTTAATCTGGCGAGGTGAGATGCGCGAAGCCATTGATCGCCTGCATGCAACCAATAACTTTCCAGAATTTACTGGCCGTTTATGTCCAGCTCCATGCGAAACTGCATGTGTTGTCGGCATCAATGCCGATGCAGTAACAATCAAGCAGGTTGAACTTCGCACCATTGAAGAAGCATTCGCAAATGGTTCAGTTGTCCCACTTCCATCGGAACGTCTCACTGGTAAAACTGTTGCGGTTATTGGTTCGGGCCCAGCAGGTTTGGCGGCTGCGCAACAATTGACGCGTGCCGGACATACTGTGGCGGTATATGAAAGGGGCGCAAAGCCAGGTGGGTTACTGCGCTACGGAATTCCAGAGTTCAAAATGGAGAAATCAATTCTTGATCGACGAATTTCACAGATGGAAGCCGAAGGCACAAGATTTAGAAGTGGAATAAATGTTGGTGTAGATATAACTGGCAGCGAACTTAAATCCAAATACGATGCAATTGTTCTTGCTGTCGGAGCAACAAACTGGCGCGACCTACAAGTGCCTGGCCGCGAATTACAAGGCGTTCACCAAGCTATGGAGTATTTACCTTGGGGTAACGCGCAGGGTCTAAATGAATTGAGTGGCGAGCCGCAGATAAATGCCAAGGGAAAGCACGTGGTAATTCTTGGTGGCGGAGATACCGGAGCGGACTGCTTAGGAACTGCTATTCGCCAAGGCGCAGCTAGCGTTACTCAACTCGAAATTATGCCTAGACCGACTGAAGAGCGACCTTCTTCTCAACCGTGGCCAACTTATCCAATGATTTACCGAGTGAGCAGTGCACATGAAGAAGCGGGCGAGCGGATGTTTGCAGTTTCAACTGAAGAGTTTCTTGGCGATGGTAAGGGCAATCTACGTGCCATCAAATTAGTTGAAACAGAACTTATCGATGGCAAGTTCACCAAGGTCGAAGGCTCTGAAAGAGAATTACCGGCAGATTTAGTCTTTCTTGCGATGGGATTTGTTGGTCCAGAGAAGTCCGAACTTTTGAAGCAACTTGAAGTCACCTTCGACGATCGTGGAAATATCATTCGTGATGACAGTTATTCAACTGCGATCGAAGGTGTTTATGTTGCTGGCGATGCTGGACGTGGACAATCTCTGATTGTTTGGGCAATTGCTGAAGGTCGCAGCGCCGCTGCAGCAGTCGATGAATTCTTAGTTGGTGAAACCCAATTACCTGCACCAATCGAACCAACTGCTCGACCTATGATGGTCTAGTAGATTTCTCGAAACAATGAAGTAAATAATTAGAAAGCGGTCTCGAAAAAATGCGTAGAGCAAAGATTGTTTGCACGATGGGACCAGCTGTTGAAGCACCAGGAAAAGTTGATGAGTTAATTGCTGCCGGCATGAATATGGCGCGCCTTAATTTGTCACACGGAGGCTATCCAGAACATCAAGCCCGGCTTGATTCAGTTCGGGCAGCGGCGCTTAAAGCCGGTGTAGCGGTTGCGATACTCGTGGATCTGCAAGGCCCAAAAATTCGCCTAGCAAGATTTGAAGATGGTCCACACGATCTCGCACGCGGTGACATTTTTACAATTACTACTGATGAAGTTCCTGGCACTAAGGAGCGGGTTGGCACGACTTATAAAGGGCTTCCCGGAGATTGCAAGCCAGGTGATCGAATTCTTATCGACGATGGAAAAGTTACGGTAGAAGTTCTTGAGGTGAAGGGTAATGATGTAATCACAAAGTGCATCGAACCGGGCGCCGTGAGCAATAACAAAGGAATCAATCTTCCGGGAGTAGCGGTTTCGGTTCCGGCGCTGTCAGAGAAAGATAAGGAAGATCTACGCTGGGGACTGCGTGCAGGTGCTGATTTCATTGCGCTCTCATTTGTTCGTAGCGCAAAAGATATTAAAGATGTCCATTTGATTATGGATCAAGAGGGAATTCGTCGCCCAGTTATTGCAAAGATTGAGAAACCGCAGGCTGTCGATAACTTAGAAGAAATCATTGCTGCCTTCGACGGCATCATGGTCGCAAGAGGAGACCTCGGAGTTGAAATGCCAATCGAAGAAGTTCCACTAGTTCAGAAGCAATGTGTAATGCTCGCCCGTGAGGCAGCCAAGCCTGTAATCGTGGCAACACAAATGCTTGATTCGATGATTACAAATTCCAGGCCGACTAGGGCTGAGGCAACAGATTGTGCTAATGCGGTTCTAGATGGGGCAGATGCTCTGATGCTCTCCGGTGAAACTAGCATTGGTGAATTTGCGATTGAAGCTGTTACAACCATGGCCCGAATCATTGAACGAACTGAAGAAGTTATGTTGGACCGAATTCCTGCGCTGCGGCATGATCCAAAAACCAAAGGTGGCGCAATCACGAAGGCCGCAACAGAGGTTGGAGCAATCATCGGGGCAAAGTATCTAGTCGCCTTCACTCAGAGCGGTGATTCCGCACGCCGGATGTCGAGACTTCGCTCTCCAATAAATATTATGGCGTTAACCCCAACCATTGAAGTCTTTAATCAGTTGGCACTCTCTTGGGGAATCGAACCAAAGATTACCCAGATGGTTTCGCATACTGATGAAATGGTTGCCCAGGTTGACCGGATTCTTATCGATTCCAATCGCGTGTCTAAGGGCGAGAGCGTCATTATCGTTGCAGGTTCGCCACCCGGAATTCCAGGTTCGACCAACGCTATGCGAGTTCACCGTGTTGGCGATGCAGTTGAAGGAATTGCTCCGGCATATCGTAAGTAGTTAAAGTAGGGGAGGTAAATTAAGTAAAATTCAGGAAATAATTGCCTCGGTACTCCAACGGTAGAGAGGGCGGACTCAAAATCCGCACAGTGTCGGTTCAAATCCGACTCGAGGCACATGTCAAAGAATTTAAAGAATACGGCCGAAAATAGACCAGCCAGAATTTTGGTTGCCGAAGATGAAGCCCTAATTCGTCTTGACCTAGTTGAAATGCTTACCGAGGCTGGTTACGAAGTTGTAGGCCAGGCAACTAACGGAGTTGAAGCAGTAGCTCTTGCAAAGGAGTTAAAACCAGATCTCGCAATCCTTGATGTAAAAATGCCAGAGCTCGATGGAATTTCAGCGGCCCAAGAAATAATTGAAATTTCACCAGTATTGATGCTCACTGCATTTAGTCAAAAAGAATTAGTAGAGCGCGCTAGGGACGCTGGTGTAATGGCATATGTAGTAAAGCCATTTAGCATCAACGATTTAACGCCTGCAATCGAAATTGCTATTAGCAGGCACCTTCAAATGCGGACTTTAAGAGAAGAAGTCGCAGATTTATACGAAAGATTGGAGACCAGAAAGATAATTGACCGCGCCAAAGGCATCTTGATGAAGGCGATGGATTTGAGTGAACCAGAAGCCTTTAGCTGGATCCAGAGGTCTGCGATGGACCGCAGGCTCTCGATGAAGGAGGTTGCTTTGGCAGTAACCGACCCTGAAAAGGCCGAAAAGTTTGATTTCTGAAATAAATCCCGGTTTTTGCTCCCTTGAAACGCACCAAATCTATTTACCCAAAATTTAAATCGAGTTATGCTTCGGGAATCCTCCTTGAACTCTAGCTATACAAGTTCAGGCAGGCACATACTGAAAGGGAGAAAATGCAGAAATTCAAAAAAGCGACCTTGGTTGCTGTTGCAGCTGTTGCAAGCTTAGTTCTAGTGAGCTGCGGTAGCGGGAACAACGCCTCTGGTCCATTAAAAATAGGTTCACTACTTCCTGAGACAGGAAGTCTTGCATTCCTAGGGCCCCCAGAGTTTGCTGGCGTTGATTTAGCAGTTGAAGAAATCAATGCAGCCGGTGGCGTATTGGGCGAGAACATAGAGCACATCCGTGGCGATTCAGGAGACACAAGTTCTGACATTGCACAACAAACAACTGATTCACACATATCAGCTGGCGTTAGTGCAATCGTTGGTGCAGCATCTTCAGGAGTTTCTTTCACAGTAATCGACAAGATTGCCGGCGAAAAAATCGTTCACTTCTCACCAGCTAACACTTCACCCGACTTCACAAACTATGCTGATGATGGTTACTACTTCCGTACAGCACCATCAGATACTTTCCAGGGAGCAGTTCTTGGTCAATTAATGGCTAAGGAAGGCGCGAAAAACGCGGTATTCCTAAACCTTGATGATGCATACGGTAACGGTCTAGCTAAGTACGCAGCTGCCGCCTTTACTGGAACCTCTTCAACAATTGTTTATAACCCAACAGCGGCTGAATTCTCAGCAGATGTTGCAAAGGCAAAGGCTGCAAAGCCAGATGCAATTGCAATCATCGGCTTTGATGAGACTGCGAAGATCTTGACCGAGCTAATCAAGCAAGGAATTGGTCCAAACAAGATTAAGACCTATCTTGTTGATGGAAACCTTTCAAGTGGTGCTTACAAGGATCTACCTGCAGGAATCATGAAGGGCGTAAAAGCTACTCTTCCTGGTGTATTTGCAGATGACACACTTCAAAAGCGTCTACTTGGAATAGATCCAGGACTGACAGACTTCTCATATGCTCCTGAGTCATATGATGCAGTTATTCTGATTGCACTTGCAGCAGAGCAAGGTGGTGCAACGGATGGTCAGACAATCCGTGACAACCTAGTATCTGTTTCAAAGGGTGGCACAAAGTGCACAACCTTTGCGGCTTGCAAGAAGCTAATCGCTGATGGCGAAGATATCGACTACGACGGTGTTTCTGGTCCAGTTGAATTCGCTGACAATGGAGATCCTTCATACGCAACTATGGGCATCTACCAATACACAGCTAACGATAAGTACGTAGCACTTCCAGCAGAGTTCATCTCTGGTGATGTGCCAGCGGCTGAATAATTAAAAGTTAGCGACATATAGTAAGAAGTAGAAATGGAGAGGCCCGCCGACTAAATCGGCGGGCCTCTCTTTCATTTAGACGAGCGTTACTAGTTATGAATTGATGCTATTTAGCGAGGGTGCCTAGATAGAGTTCAACAACCTTAGGATCTGTAGAAAGTGATTTTCCAGTTCCTTCATAAGCATTTGTGCCTTGATCCAAAACATATCCGCGATCGACAATCTGCAGACATCGCCGTGCATTCTGCTCAACCATGATTACGGTTACACCGATTTTATTGATCTCTCTTACACGGACGAAAACTTCATCTTGCAGCGCAGGCGAGAGTCCAGCGCTTGGCTCATCTAGCAAAAGCACAGAGGGATTCATCATCAGAGCACGTCCCATGGCAACCATTTGACGTTCACCACCAGATAGCGAGCCGGCGCGTTGTTTGCGGCGCGTGCCAAGAGTTGGGAAGAGATTTACAACGAAGTCAAAGCGCTCATTGAATAGAGCGGGTGCTTGAAATGCACCCATCTGTAGATTCTCTTCAATTGTTAGTGAAGGAAAAACATTGTTGCTCTGAGGCACGAATCCGATTCCGCGACTTACGAGTTCATCGGCTCGCATATTTGTAATCGCCTCACCATTCAAGGTGACTTCGCCTTCGCGAACCTTAACTAATCCAAAGAGCGCCTTTAAGAGAGTTGATTTTCCGGCACCATTTGGACCGATAATTCCAACCAGCTCACCCTTATTTGCGTAGAGATTACAGCCATTGAGAATATTGATGCCTGGCAGGTAACCTGCAACCAAGTTTTTCGCATCAACTAACGGCGAAGTCGATGCATTCGAAGTGGTCATGTTTTCGCACCTTCCGCGTTGCTGGACAAATCTTCGTCATGATGTGCACCAAGATAAGCGGCAATAACATCTTTATTGCCCATTACAGATGCAGGTGTGCCTTCTGCAATTACTTCACCTTGCGCCATAACAATTACCCAGTCACTAATCTCACGCACCATATCCATGTCGTGTTCAACGAATAAGACTGTTTTACCTTCGGTCCGCAATTCTTTGATGTGTTCGAGAAGAGATTGTTTAAGCGCGGGATTAACTCCAGCCATTGGCTCATCAAGCATGATCATCTCGGGTTCAACCATAAGGGCGCGCGCCATCTCAAGAAGTTTTCGTTGACCGCCCGACAGCGCGGCGGCAAAATCATCTTGCTTCTCTATGAGTTTGAAGTTAGTCAAAATCGCAGAAGCCCGATTACGAATCTCAGCCTCTTGATCGCGCCAGATCCATGGAAAGACTGAGCGCAGAACAGACTCACCCTTCTGACCACGAGCCCCAAGCGCCATATTTTCGATCACGGTCAATCGATACAGAGCCTTTGTTAATTGGAATGTTCTTACCATTCCTAACCGAGCAACTTTATGGGGTGGAATTCCATTTAGATCTTTACCGTTGAAGCTCCAGTTACCAGCATTCGGGCTGTCATATCCGGTTAAAAGATTAAAGAAAGTTGTCTTTCCTGCTCCATTAGGTCCGATAAGTGCGGTGATAGAACCTCTTTGAATTTCCAGGTGATTTACATTTACAGCAGTGAGACCACCAAATTGTCTAACAATCTTATCTGCAATAAGAATCGGGTCTGACTTTGCAGAACCTGGCGTTGGTGAAGTTGTTAATGCAAAACTTGCATCTGCGCTCTTAGGCTTTTGCATCGAGTGCCAACTCCTTCTTATCTCCAAAGATTCCTTGTGGTCTAAAGATCATGAGCGCCATGAGCCCAAGGCCCATCAGCATGAATCTAATTTGGCCAACTTGATTTACCCCGATTAACCAATCTGGAATCAAGTCATTTGTTACGCCTTGACGCAGAATCTGCTCGATAAAGACAATCAAGAACCAGAAAATCATTGCTCCAACAATCGGTGAAAAGACTCTTGCAGCACCACCAAGAATTAGAACGGTGTAGGCGAAGAATGTTAAGGCAGTTCCGTAGTTATCTGGCTGCACTGACTGGCGAGACAAGGCGTAGACAAAGCCACCGATAGAACCAATAACGCCACCAATAATCAGAGACTGCATCTTGTACAAATAAACGTTCTTTCCGAGAGAACGAACCGCATCCTCATCTTCACGAATAGCGCGCATTAAGCGTCCCCAAGGTGAGTTGACCATAACCCACATTACAAAGGTAATAACTGCTACCAGGCTCCAACCAACTATTACAACCCAGAGATCATTTGCATTAAAGCGCAAAATTGGAGTATCTAAACCTGACTTAAATGGATTTAGATCGAAGAACTCTTTTCCGAATTTGCCGGTAATTCCATCAGATCCACCTAGCCATTCGTTGAATGTTGCAGATCGCGCAATCTGTCGGACAATTTCGGCAGCGGCAATCGTGACAATCGCGAGGTAATCTGCCCGTAGCCGTAGGGTAGGAATTCCCAAAAGAAGGGCAAAGATTACGGAGTTAAAGATTCCGATCAGAAAAGCAATCCAGAGTGGGACACCAAATGAAACCACGGGGACAGCAACACTGT
Organism: Candidatus Nanopelagicaceae bacterium; assembly: GCA_044352485.1. Classification (GTDB taxonomy): domain Bacteria; phylum Actinomycetota; class Actinomycetes; order Nanopelagicales; family Nanopelagicaceae; genus AAA044-D11. The sequence continues at coordinate 2,821 of JBILDT010000015.1, read as the reverse complement.
AAGCACCAATTGCCAAAAATCCGGCTTGTCCGAAGTTTAGGAGACCGGTATATCCAAAGTGCATATTGAGTCCGATAGCTGCAAGAGCAAAGATGATTGTGTTAACGCCAATCGTTGCACTTAGCGTCTGCTGTATAACAAAGAGAAAGTCCATTTATCCAATCCTCTCTTTCTTGCCCAAAATTCCTTGTGGTCTCACGATCAAAATAATGATCAAGACGATGAGCGCACCCACATATTTAAGCTCTGTCGGTATAAACAAGGTTGAAAGTTGAACGAATAAACCAATAATGAGCGAACCAACTAAGGCGCCATTTGCAGTACCGAGGCCACCCAAAGTGACAGCCGCGAAGATTAACAACAACATATCCTGTCCCATCAAGAAACTTACGCCTTGATTCACAGTGATAATCACGCCGGCATATGTAGCTAGAGCGGCACCTAATATCCAGACAGCTCGAATCACTTTCTGAACATCAATTCCTGAAGCTGAAGCTAGAGCTGGGTTATCTGATACCGCACGACTTGCTTTACCCATTCGAGTTTTTAACAGCCAAAGTGTTGCAAGGACAATAAAAATAATTCCGAAAATGGTGGTCACAATTGACTTTGGAGTAATGCTTACAAGCCCAAGCTGCAAACCTGCCTGCCCGGCATATTGTGGAAGCTGTCTGGTATCTCCACCAAACAGGAATAGGAAGAAGTAGCGCAGGAAGATTGCAAGTCCAATTGAAACTACAAGCATTGCTATAAGTCCGGTGCCTCGCTTGCGAAGAGGTTTCCAGAGATATCTGTCCTGTAGAAAACCAGAAATAAAGGCGCCAAGCAGAACCGCAATCGGAACGGAGACGATAACCGGGAGTTTTACGATTGCACTTAAGTAATAGGTAAGTAGTCCACCGAGTGTGAGAATTTCACCATGTGCGAAGTTTGTTAAACCAGTTGTTCCAAAGATTAGGTTTAGTCCAAGCGCGGCCAACCCAATTACAAGACCCAGAATCAAACCATCGACCGCAAGTTGTGCTGACCGTTCGAGCAAACTGGCCTTTGCTACACCTGGACCAATAGGAAAGAGAAGTTTGAGCTCGATGCCCAACGAAAATACGTTGGCTTTAATTGTTCCCTTAGTCGGGTCTGTTAGCGATTGGCCCTCTGGAAGATCCTCCTGATTAATGGTCAAGCTAAAAGTTCCCTTTGTGAGGACGCTAACTTCCCAATTACCTTCCGCATCAGTTTCTACAGTTTTTGAGAATCCCTCTGGTCCGGTAGCGGTAACACCAATATTAGAAAGTGGGAGGCCATCTTTGTCAGAAACTGTTCCATAAAGTTTTGTTTCAGTCGCCGCGGTTTCTGTGGCGTTTGCACTTGAACCCGAGAAAAGAATCGAGGAGACCGAAAGCAGCAGAAAAATCAGAAAAGAACTGGACTTACGAAAATTTAATCGCCTGCTACAACTCTTGGAACTCTGAACAGGTTGCGAGTTCGTTCTCGCTGCGACTAAGGCCAAATTCAAAGTAGATTCCAATCCTGGTGTTGGTCATTCAGACTGGCTGAAACGGACCCGGTATCTGACAACTTTAGCGAGTTGGTCTATCTTTCAGCAAGAATTAGGCAGGTAATTCTTGAGGTGCAGGTTCTTTCGCCTGCCTCATTCGTAATTATCACTTCATAGCAACATAAAGTTTTGCCCAGTGAAATCGCGGTTGCGGTTCCGATGACGAATCCTGAAGTCGCAGATTTATGATGTGTCGCATTTATATCAACACCAACAATCTTTCGATTCACTCCTGCATGCAGAGCGGTTCCGATCGAGCCGAGGCTTTCAGCAAGAACAACACTTGCTCCTCCGTGCAATAAGCCCATCGGTTGGGTATTGCCTTCAACTGGCATCTTTGCTACGAGTCGCTGTGGTGATGCTTCGAGAATTTCAATTCCCATTTTTTCGCCAAGGGCGCCACTGCCACGCTTCCGCAGAATCTCAAGGAAATCATCCATGTTGGTAAGTCTAACCAATAGACTCGCCGGAAATGAGCGCAACCAAAAAACTTTTACTAATCGATGGTCATTCTCTGGCCTATCGTGCGTTTTACGCGCTACCGGCCGAAAATTTCGTATCCTCAAGTGGACAGCACACTAATGCAATCTATGGATTCGCCTCGATGCTCATTAACCTGATAACCGCAGAGAAGCCCACACACATTGCGACGGCTTTCGATGTTTCGAGAAAAACATTTCGCTCAGAGCGCTTTCCAGATTACAAGGCAAATCGTTCGGCAACCCCTGATGAGTTTAGATCTCAAACTAGTTATCTCTTTGAATTAGTTCATGGATTTGGCATTAGACACTTTGCAGTTGAGGGTTTCGAAGCTGATGACATTATTGCAACGCTTGCTAAGCGAGCCGAATCCGATGGATTTGAAGTTTTGATTTGCACTGGCGATCGCGACTCTTTTCAACTTATAAATTCAAAGACAACCGTCTTGTATCCAAAGCGCGGAGTCACAGATCTCGCTCGAATGACACCAGATGCCGTCATTGAAAAATATGGATTAACTCCTGCGCAGTATCCAGATTTTGCTGCGCTGCGAGGGGATCCAAGTGATAACTTGCCATCGATTCCAGGTGTTGGCGAGAAGACTGCGGCAAAGTGGATTGCCGAATATGGCAGCTTGGAAAAATTGATTGAGAACATTGAATCGGTCGGTGGGAAAGTTGGCGATTCGCTTCGAGGGAATATCGCAAGCGTTGAATTGAATTCGGAACTCACGCGGTTGCGAAGCGACATGGATATTGAAACGCCCATCTCGCAATTGCTGTGGGA
>JBILDT010000086.1:0-4765 GCA_044352485.1 Candidatus Nanopelagicaceae bacterium | reverse complement strand
GATCTCTCAAAGCAAGCTGAGGCTTATCGTTCAGTTTCCCTATTGCTACGACGTCCACCGGGCCGCGAAGCCTATCCAGGAGATGTTTTCTACTTACACTCACGTTTACTAGAGCGTTGCGCAAAGCTTTCAGATGAACTTGGTGGCGGTTCTATGACCGGTCTTCCAATCATCGAAACAAAAGGTAACGACGTTTCAGCATTCATTCCGACTAACGTAATTTCAATTACTGACGGACAGTGCTTCCTTGAAACCGATCTTTTCAACGCCGGTGTTCGTCCAGCTATCAACGTAGGTATTTCAGTATCTCGTGTTGGTGGTTCAGCACAGACTAAGGCGATTAAGAAGATTGCTGGACGTCTGCGATTGGACTTGGCTCAGTATCGCGAACTCGAAGCATTCGCTGCATTCGGTTCAGATCTTGATGCGGCATCAAAGGCCCAACTAGAGCGCGGTGCGCGCATGGTTGAACTCTTGAAGCAGGGTCAATACTCACCTTATTCAGTTGAACGTATGGCTGCTTCAATCTGGGCCGGAACAACTGGCAACATGGACTCAATTCCAGTTGCAGATATTCGCCGCTTTGAGTCAGAATTCCTAGACTTCATTGGTCGCGAACGTCCAAAGGTTTTTGAAGTTATTGCTGCTACTAAAGAGCTAACAGATGACACTGTTGCCTCTTTGCAAGAAGCAATTGATACCTTCAAGAAACAATTCTCATCTTCAGTAACTGCTGCAGTAAATGAAGCAGAAGCAGAAGCACTAGCCGGCGAAGATAACGAACAGATTACACGCCAGGTTCCAAAGGTGAGAAAGTAAGAAAATGGGAGCACAACTACGCATCTATCGCCGCCGAATGCGTTCGGTCAAGGCGACCAAGAAGATTACGAAAGCTATGGAGTTAATCTCTGCTTCTCGTATCGTCAAGGCACAACAACGCGTGGCTGCTTCATCTCCATATGCAAACGAACTCACACGTGCAGTTACTGCGGTTGCTTCATTTTCAAGCACTAACCATCCATTAACTACACCATCTGAAAATCCACGTCGCGCTGCGGTATTAATCATCACAGCAGATCGTGGAATGGCTGGCGCATATTCAAATGCGGCAATCAAAGAGGGCGATCAACTTGTTACAGCACTACGCGAACGCGGTCTTGCGACCGAGGCATATTTGGTTGGACGCAAAGCGGTTAACTACTACCGTTTCCGCAGCCGCAAAATTGCTGGGTCTTGGACTGGTTTCTCGGATAACCCAACTTTTGTTCATGCCAAGGAAGTTTCAGACGCTCTAATTTCTGCATTCCTAGCTGATGCCGAGACTGTTGAAACTGGTGTTGATGAGCTGCATATTGTTTACACTCAATTTAAATCAATGATCACGCAGATACCTGAAGCACGTCGGATGCTCCCACTAGAAGTTGTGGAGTCAGAAGCTACTTCAAGCACGCTTCTGCCAATGTATGAATTCGAACCTAATGCAGCGGAGGTATTAAATTCATTACTACCTCGCTACATCGAGGCTCGAGTCTTTAATGCGATGTTGCAATCTGCTGCTTCCGAGCATGCAGCACGCCGTCGTGCAATGAAATCAGCAACTGACAATGCTGATGAGTTAATCAAGTCCTTAACCCGTCTTGCAAATGCAGCCCGTCAAGCTGAAATTACGCAAGAGATCAGTGAAATCGTCGGCGGCGCAGATGCGCTTGCCTCAGCCAGCGCAGGGAGCGAATGATGTCAACAGGAACTAAAACAGGAACAGGTCGCGTAGCACGCGTTATCGGACCGGTTGTGGATATTGAATTCCCAGCCGATTCAATGCCAGCGATCTTCAACGCGTTGCATGTTGATGTGACACTCAGTGGTGAGAAGCGCATGCTTACACTCGAAGTGGCACAGCACATTGGCGACAACCTAGTTCGCGCGATTTCGATGCAACCTACTGACGGAATGGTTCGCGGTGCTTCAGTATCTGACACCGGTTCAGCAATCTCAGTTCCAGTAGGTGACGTAACAAAGGGCCACGTATTTAACACACTTGGCGAATCACTAGATGTTCCTACATCTTCACTAGATATTAAAGAGCGTTGGCCAATCCACCGCACAGCACCTGCATTCGATCAACTTGAGTCAAAGACCGAGATGTTTGAAACTGGAATCAAAGTTATCGACCTTTTAACACCATATGTTCGCGGTGGAAAGATTGGTCTCTTTGGTGGTGCTGGTGTTGGTAAGACAGTTTTGATTCAAGAGATGATTTACCGTGTAGCTGAAAACTTCGGTGGTGTATCTGTATTCGCCGGCGTAGGAGAGCGCACCCGTGAAGGAAACGACTTGTTCTTGGAAATGACCGAGACTGGCGTTATCAATAAGACCGCATTGGTCTTCGGCCAGATGGATGAACCACCTGGAACTCGTCTTCGCGTTGCACTTTCAGCGCTAACAATGGCGGAATACTTCCGCGATGTTCAGAAGCAAGATGTGCTTTTATTCATCGATAACATCTTCCGTTTCACACAAGCTGGTTCTGAAGTATCAACACTTCTTGGACGTATGCCATCTGCAGTGGGTTACCAACCAACACTTGCGGACGAAATGGGTCAGCTACAAGAGCGTATTACTTCAACTCGCGGTCACTCGATTACATCAATGCAGGCAATTTATGTTCCTGCAGATGACATCACCGACCCAGCTCCACACACAACCTTCGCGCACTTGGATGCAACAACAGTGTTGTCTCGTCCAATTTCCGAACTCGGTATCTATCCTGCGGTAGATCCACTTGACTCAACATCACGTATTTTGGATCCACGTTACATCGGCGAGCACCACTTCCGGGTTGCAAACCGGGTAAAGCAGATCCTTCAGCGCTATAAGGATTTACAGGACATCATTGCAATTCTTGGTATTGATGAATTGTCAGAAGAAGATCGCATTCTTGTAGGACGTGCTCGTCGTATCCAGCGCTTCTTGTCACAGAACACATTCGTTGCAAAGGTCTTCACCGGTCTCGATGGCTCATTCGTTCCACTAACTGAAACAATCGCAGCATTCGAAGCACTTGCAGATGGAAAGTATGACCATGTTCCAGAGCAAGCATTCTTCATGTGTGGTGGCTTGGAAGATGTAGAACGCAAGGCTGCAGAATTGGCTAAGGCATAATTTAAATGTCCACAAACCTAACTGTTGAAGTTGTATCTCCAGAGAAGCGGGTCTGGTCTGGCGAAGCGAAGATGATTTCGGCTCGCACACTAGAAGGCGATCTCGGCGTATTGCCGGGCCACGCACCGCTTCTTGGAGTTCTAGTTGATGGAAAAGTAAACATCAAAGTTGCTGATGGGTCATCACAAGAGTTCAACATTCATGGTGGGTTTATCTCTGTATCAAATAACCGAGTATCAATTCTCGGTGAAGCAACTGATTAATTAACTTTTAAACGTGGCGTGAAACTTTAGCGCCAAGTTTTACCAGCGCTTCTACAAACCCTGGATATCCGCGATCAATGTGGAATGCATCTTCTACTGTGGTGATTCCCTCGCTCACGAGTCCTGCAAGAACTAATCCTGCGCCAGCTCGAATATCAGTAGCTGCCACAGGCGCACCAGATAGTTGTTTTTTGCCTGTTATGGAGGCGTGATGTCCATCTACGTGAATGTCAGCGCCTAATCTTTGAAGTTCATTTACAAACATAAAGCGGCCTTCAAAAACATTCTCGGTGACAATTGAATTGCCTTCAGCGATTGCATTCATGGTAATAACAAAGGGCTGCAGATCAGTGGCGAATCCCGGGTAGGGAAGTGTTGCAACATCAATTGCAGTTGGTCGCTTATCCATTCGGACCCGAAATCCATCGGCTGTTGTTGTTACAACTGCGCCTGCTGCAACCAACTTGTCCAGCGGAACTTCCAAGTGATCGGCTCGACCACCATGAATTGTTATGTCACCTTGAGTCATAACCGCAGCAAAGGCCCAGGTACCGGCAACAATTCGATCAGCAAGAGTTGCATGTGTTGTTGGTTGTAATTCCTTTACACCGGTAATTGTGATTAGTGGAGTTCCGAGGCCTTCGATATTTGCACCCATAGAAACTAGAAATTCACCAAGATCAACTACATCAGGTTCTCGGGCTGCGTTATCAATTGTTGTTACGCCCTTGGCAAGAACTGCAGCGGTCATAATATTTTCTGTTGCGCCAACACTTGGAAAGTCGAGAGAAATAGCGGCGCCGGTTAATCCATTAGGCGCGGTAGCAATTACATAGCCGTGTTCAGAGTGCGCTTTAGCACCGAGATCAATTAAACCTTTGATATGGAAATCAATTCCACGTGAACCAATTGCATCACCACCAGGAAGAGCAACTTCAACTTCACCGACTCTTGTTACCAGCGGTCCTAAAACATTTATTGAAGCTCGCATCTTTCGAACTAAATCGTAATCTGCACGATGTCCGGGGACCTTTGGCACCAAGATTTTCATGATCAAGGTTTCGCGGTCATAGGAACATTTACAGCCAAGTCTTGTCAATAACTCTTCCATGATATGAACATCAGCAATATCTGGAACATTTTCAATTGTTGTTTCACCAACCGCCAAGAGAGAGGCGGCCATTAATTTAAGGGCCGAGTTCTTAGCGCCATGAACATTGACCTCGCCCACAAGGCGTGCACCACCAACTATCTGGAAATATTCATTAGAACTTTCCATGGTGATCACCTCCGGACGTGGGTTTCGAGTGGTCTAATCGTAGTGATTGAATTAGGCTCAA
>JBILDT010000085.1:0-4781 GCA_044352485.1 Candidatus Nanopelagicaceae bacterium | reverse complement strand
CGCGAACATCGATAAGATCGCCAGCTTTGTATGAACCATTTGATGTTGATGAAACAGATGAGATAGTTGGTGCGGTGGTGTCTAAAGCGTTCGAAGAAGTAGTAACTGGGGACGCACTACTTGAGTTTGATGTTGTGTTACGGGCCCATACTCGATAATCGTACGTCCCAGGTGTTAAATCTGGAATTGTCACTGATGGTGAAGAATCTACATTTTGAACAAGTCTGGTTGTGGCTGAACTCCAGTTTCCCGAACTCAATTTATATTGCAGGACATATTCATTAGTCGTTCCAGAAGATGGTGGAAGCCATGAAGCTGTCACAGATGTTGGTGAAGCCTGAGTTACCGACAAGCTTCTTGCTGATGCCATTGATGGCGTAGCCATTTTTCCCCAAATTTGGAAACCAGAAGACTTGTAATTTGTGCCCGGATTCTGTGCACCCGAACTGTTATTGGGACCGAATGTTAAACTATCTGAGTAACTTACTCGCGCGGCTGCGGAATATTCGTCCATTCCGATTCCGCTTCCTGTGTCATTCGACCCATAACTAATTTCGTTGTTATAAGTAACTCCCCATCTATATGTATATGCGGTGTTGTTATTAAATCCATATCGAGACCAACCTGTTTGATACGGGAAAACCAGTTTTCCTGATGATGAATTAGTCTCGCGAGTTAATGTATTTCTTGTCATATACGTAGATTGACCACCGCTGGCATCAACCAAATTTTGATTTGTAGTGAATCGGGTATACATACTTTGTGCAGTTATTGTTTCCATCCAAGTGTGTCCACCAAATGAATTTGTTCCCAGATCTCCTGATCCAGAAGCGTTGAATTGCTGCCAATTCGCATCGGTCTCACGATCCTTAAATACGCCAACCAATTTGATCACAGGTAGATGATTGAAAGCATGGAACTTTGCGTTGGTAGATACATCATTTGAAAGGCTAGTAGTGCCAGTTGTCGTAGTCTGGTCTGTCCACTGCGGGGAATCGTATTTGAAAGTGGTAGATAACTTAGGAGCTTTCATCCCAAGAAACCACATCCCACCATCTGGGAATGAAGTATCTAAGATCAAAAATGTTTCCCTCGCTGTGCCGTTCACATTAAGCCAATAAGAACCGTTAGTAGTAGTTCCATATAGATTAAATATCTCTTGGGGTGATTGAGCCGGGCAAGAAGATGAACTTCCAACTACACATATTGCCTGAAGATCGTTTGCTGCATTTGCGGTTGGGACAGTAAAAAAAGTCAAAATTGAAACAAGAAGAGAATGTAGCAAAGTCAGAACTATAAATTTTGCCAATCGGTGACTAGATTTACCAATAAAGGCGGCGCGGTTAGTAAACAGAGCCATTTAGTAACCTTTCACGTCTCTTTCGACCAAAAATACAGTCAGGATTTTAACTCAAGAATCTGAGCTTACGACCGAGCCCCAGTCCTGCCGGCCACCAAATAAACGGCACTTTCGGAGACAACCCCAGTGAGTGAAGCACTTGTCGGCACGAGAGTTGCGGTTACTTTAGATCCAATCAGAGAGCCATTGGCAAATACCCGAAGCGTGGAAGATGTTCTTGTTGTCGCGAAGTGCACCCACCTGTTTTTGTAGTTACTTGAAAAATTGGTCAGAGTTGCAATTGCACGCGCACCACCCATCCAGAAATAGAAAATTGGATCAGGTGCGTTTTCTATCGAAACCCCAAAATTCCCATCAACCCACCACACGCGGGGCCATCTTGAAGGTGAAGAATCACCTGGCGTCTCTGTCATGTATTGCCACCACTCAACAGTGAAATCGCCAGTGCCAACAGCAAAATCTGAAGAACCAGCAACTGATAAATACTGCCCAGGCGCACTGCCAGTTGTGGTTGTATTGGTTCATGAGCACACCTTCGCGCGGAAAAGTATGGGGAGCGCTATGGGTCGTCTACATCGTATGGGGATCTACCTACTTAGCAATTGAATATGCGATTCGTTCGATGCCGCCATTGTTGGCGATGGGGTCGAGGTTTCTTGCTGCAGGAATATTGATGGGCGCAGTTCTTTCACTTAAATATGGCGCAGGATTTTTACGAGTTAAGAAAAGACAGATTCCATTTTTAGCACTGCTGGGTGCGCTGTTGTTGGGACTAGGTCTTGGAATGGTGACCTTGGCGCAGTTCAATGATGTCCCAACTGGCATAATTGCGCTGTTAATTTCAGCGCTACCGTTTTGGATTGCAATCTTTAAGGCTATTGATGGAGCAAAAACTTCTATCTGGAGCTGGGTCGGAATCGCAATTGGTTTCGTTGGTGTTGGAATTTTGTTGATGCCAGAACTATCCAAGCCAAATAACGGCAGTCACATTTTCTGGATGCTTATGGTAATTCTTGGAAACCTTGGGTGGGCATTTGGAACTTACATCGCTCCACGTCTTGATTTACCAAAGAGCACTTTGGTTGTCACCACTTATCAAATGCTCTTTGCTGGTATTGCTATGTCATCGGCAGGATTAATCGCCGGAGAAGATGTGGCAGACCTCTTTGATGCAACCCTGTCATCATGGCTCGGTTGGATATTTCTAGTTTTGATTGGTTCAATCGCGACCTATACCGCCTATCTCTGGCTTATCGGTAACGCCCCGGTCGGATTGATTGCAACCTATGCTTATGTAAATCCAGTTGTCGCAGTATCACTTGGCGTTCTATTTTTAGATGAAAAGGTATCGATTACTCTGCTGCTCGGCGCCATTGTTGTCATATTTGGCGTATTCCTTGTAGTCAGAGTTGAAGCGCGCACTGTGGAAACGGCAAAGCCAAATATGGAAGTTGTCCAAAAATAAAAAAGTCGTTGCAGGCTATTTCCCTATAAGGAAACCCTAGTTAGAATTTTAGAATGAAATATCAACCTTCGCGCTTGCCAATCGATAAATCTCTCACAAGTGGGAGAGAGTTTTTTGAACATATGAACTCTCGCCGCAGTGTGCGGTTGTTTTCATCAGATCCAGTTCCACAAGAATTAATCGAGATCGCAGTTCGAACTGCCAATACTGCCCCAAGTGGTGCTAACCAACAGCCTTGGTTTTTCGCTGCGACATCTGATCCGATAGTAAAACATCGAATACGCGAAGCGGCCGAAATTGAAGAGCGTGAGAATTATGAAGGTGGTCGCATGCCGCCTTCTTGGCGAAAAGCTATTTCTCATCTAGGCACTAATTCAAATAAGGAATACCTCGACATCGTGCCCTGGATTGTTGTGTGCTTTGCGCAGAAATCTCAAACCCTTCCCGACGGGACACCGCAAAAGAATTATTATGTTAACGAATCTGTTGGTTTGGCCTGCGGAATGTTTATCTCAAGCCTTCACACAATGGGACTTTCAACGCTTACCCACACACCCAACCCAATGGGTTTCTTGAGTGAGATCTTTGAACGCCCAGCAACCGAACGTCCTTACATACTTTTCCCTGTTGGCTATCCTGCCGATGGTTGCACCGTGCCAGATCTAGAGCGCAAAGAACTAGATAAAATATTAAAGGTTTACTAATTTAAAGTTTAGTTAATCGTTCTTCAATACCGAATCAAAGAGCCCGCTTAGTTCTGCATGAACTTCTGCAGGTGCGCTTCTTGGATGGCCCGCGTTAAATGGTGGCTTCGGGTCGTATTCCATATCCAACTGCATTTTTTCTGCAAAGGCCTGGCCGTAGATGCGCTCTGCAAGAACGAGTGACATATCAATTCCTGCTGATACTCCAGCTGCAGTCATGACTTTTCCTGATTCAACAACTCTTTGATCAGTAGGAACTGCGCCATAATTTTCTAGTTCAGCATGTGAATACCAATGCGTTGTGGCAGGAATACCTTTTAGAACACCTGCAGCACCTAGCATCAGTGCGCCTGTGCAAACTGAAATAGTCCATTCAGTAGTGGGATGAACTTTTGCAATCCAATCAATTAGCGGATCGCCAGCACGTGCCATTGTTATTGCAGGTAAACCACCGGGAACAACCAAAATATCGACAGCTGAAACTTCAGAAATACTTTTCTGCGCTTGCATGATTGTCGCCGAACCATCACTGACTGGGCCTGCGTTTAGTGCGACGAATGAAAACTCGTATCCCGGAAACTGTGACAGCGCGTGATACGGGCCAATTGCATCTAGGGGAGTAAACCCTGGGTATAGCAACATCGCAATTTGTTTCATGGTTCAACGCTACAAGACCATTTGTTTTATGTCTGCCCTGTTGAGCCATTATTCTCGAGCTCCAGTCTGTTCGAGTAGACCCACATCAGATGTATTAGGTGTAGAAACAGCTACATGTAATTTCAAGCCAAGTACATCAGGTTTTGCAACTTATTCGGCTCGACTTGTCCCATCATCAAGTAGTTTAACCAACTCGCAATCAACATCTACAACAGTTCAGATTGGTCGGCGAACGGGCTTAAGGTAATTATTCCGACCCGGTTTATCTCACTGCTTTATAAGCACCTCGGCTTGTCATTGGGCGAAAGACGACTTGCAGAAGTTGGATATGGCGCGCCCGAAAGCCAGCGGCCGAACTTAAAAGGTAGTAATTCCACATGCGACGGAAGCGCTCGTCGTAATTTGGAATCTCTCTCCATTTCTTATTTATATTGGCATACCAAGCCAACAAAGTCTTTTCATAATCCGGGCCAAAATTGTGAACATCTTCAATTATCACCTTTTTCTCAACTGCCTTTGAGATTTGAGCCAGTGAAGGAAGAACTCCGCCTGGAAATATATAGCGATCGAAGAATGGATCGGTCACTTGCTTAGT
>JBILDT010000084.1:0-4786 GCA_044352485.1 Candidatus Nanopelagicaceae bacterium | reverse complement strand
CGCTTGATTCGGTATGAAATCGGATCCGCTAAATGTGCATGCTCCTGTAGAACCATCGGTTCGGGGGCGTCATCAGTCCAAGACTTTGGCACAGCCACTCTTCCTATTTATGGTTAGTTATCGGGGAATTCTGCGGTTCACTGGGATTAATTTTACTTCGCAATCGAGGCGTATGCTTGCCGCATGCAATTAAAAACCGACCTTTATATTGATGGCGCATGGGTAAAAGGCGATGGCACCCTGCCAGTAACCGACCCCAGCACCGGAAATGTAATCGCTGAAGTTGCGACCGCAGGCGAAGCCCATTGCGATGCCGCAGTCACCGCAGCGCACAACGCCTTCAAAACTTGGTCAAAAACAGCTCCTCGGGTTCGAAGTGAAATCCTGAGAAAAGCGTTCGAATTGATGATTGCTGAAGCTGATCACTTAGCAAAAATAGTTTCAATGGAGAACGGAAAAGTTTTCTCAGATGCCAAAGGTGAAATCACTTATGCCGCAGAATTTTTTCGCTGGTTTGCCGAAGAAGCAGTGCGCACACCTGGCGATTATCGCCAAGCACCTTCTGGCGATAAAAGAATTCTTGTTACTCACCAACCAATTGGCGTCTCACTTTTAATCACACCATGGAATTTCCCGGCAGCAATGGCGACTCGAAAAATTGGGCCAGCGCTCGCCGCAGGTTGCACAGTTATTTTAAAACCAGCAAGTGAGACTCCACTTACTGCGCTCGCAATTGTTGAAATTTTAGAACGCGCCGGTGTTCCAAAAGGTGTAGTCAATTTCATTCTGCCTTCAAAAACTGGTCCGATGATTTCAAAGATGTTGCACGATCCACGAGTTCGCAATTTATCTTTCACTGGCTCAACCGAAGTCGGTCGCACGCTTCTCAAAGAATCTGCAGATAACGTGCTCCGCACATCAATGGAGCTTGGTGGAAATGCACCATTTGTTGTTCTAGATGATGCAAATATTGACGATGCAGTTGCTGGCGCTATGCTTGCAAAGATGCGTAACGGTGGCGCCGCCTGCACTGCAGCTAACCGATTTATTGTTGCAAAGAGCGTTGCTGAAGAATTCACAACAAAGTTTGCAAAGGCGATGGGCGCACTAAAGCTTGCCCCGGGCTTAGAAGATGGCGCCCAACTTGGTGCCAGCGTTTCGGTAAAAGAGCGCAACAAGATTGCAGATCTAGTTTCAGGGGCCGTCAAAGCTGGTGGAAAATTAATCCTTGGTGGCATTACTCCTGAAGGCGCTGGTGCGTTTTATCCAGCAACGGTTGTGACTGTAGATAAAACGAACCCAATTCTTAATAACGAAGTCTTTGGGCCAGTCGCACCAATCGTTACTTTTGATGGCGATGCTGAAGCAATTGAATTAGCGAATGCAACTGAATACGGCTTAATTAGTTACGTTTATTCCAGCGACCTAAAGCGTGCAATTAAAACCGCTGAAGCAATCGAATCAGGAATGGTTGCAATTAACCGTGGCGTAATTTCAGATCCAGCTGCGCCATTCGGTGGCGTGAAGCAGAGCGGTCTTGGTCGCGAAGGTGGCTTTGCTGGAATCTACGAATTCCTAGAAACCAAATACATTGGCGTAGAGATTTAAAGCCCAACTAAAGCTGGCGGATGTCCGAAGTTGTGCGAAAAGTTATTAGGCAGTGGTTCCAGGCTAATTAGTATGAAAGCTGGCGGAGGATGAGGGATTTGAACCCTCGATAGGTTGCCCTATACACGCTTTCCAAGCGTGCGCACTCGGCCGCTATGCGAATCCTCCCGAGGGGATGAGCCTATCGGCTCTAATAACTATGATTGCCCGCAGATCCTTCGTGCGGCGTTACCGTACTGAACTCCCCCAGGGCTGGAAGGCAGCAAGGGTAGGTCCGCTCTGGCGGGTGTGCGAAGGGTCCCATTAATTCTGTAAGTTCTGAAATAGTTTTGGAAACGAAAAGTAGAGAGGAAGCGCGATGTCACTAGCTTTGTATCGTAAGTATCGCCCCTCCACTTTTAGCGAAGTTATCGGTCAAGAACATGTAACTGAACCACTTTCGAATGCACTTGAATCCGGAAAAATTCATCACGCATATTTATTTTCTGGTCCACGTGGTTGCGGAAAAACATCTAGCGCTCGCATTATGGCGCGCTCACTTAATTGCGAAAAAGGCCCAACACCAAATCCATGTGGCCAATGCCAATCTTGTAAAGATTTAGTTGCTAACGGCCCAGGTTCAATCGATGTAATTGAATTAGATGCTGCAACACATGGTTTAGTTGATGATGCTCGCGATCTGCGCGATAAAGCTTTCTTTGCACCAGTAAGTTCTCGTTACAAGATTTACATTATTGACGAGGCCCACCAACTTGGACCTGGTGCTGCAAATGCGTTGTTAAAAGTTGTAGAAGAGCCACCACCGCATGTTCTATTTATCTTTGCAACAACTGAACCAGAGAAACTGATTTCAACAATCAGATCTCGCACCCACCACTATCCATTCCGTTTAGTTCCACCTGGAATTCTCGCTACCCATCTTGAAAAGGTCTGCGAATCTGAAGGAATCAAAGTAGCTAAAGGCGTTATTCCACTTGTAGTTCGGGCCTCTGGTGGTTCAGTTCGAGATGCGTTATCTGTTCTTGGACAGTTGCTTGCGGGCGCTGGTAAATCAGGTGTGACATATGAAATCGCAATTCAATTACTTGGATACACCGATGGTGCCTTGCTTGATGAAGCAATTGATGCAATGGCTGCCAGAGATAGCGCAACTTTGTTTAAAGCAATTGATCGCGTCATTGAATCTGGGCACGACCCTCGTCGTTTTACTCAAGACTTCTTAGAACGCTTGCGGGATTTAATTATTGTTGGTGCAGTTGAAGAGAGTGCATCACAAATTCTTCGTGAGATTCCAGAAGATCAACTACAACGCATGCGTGCCCAAGCTTCAATTATTGGAACCGCAAACTTGATTCGCAGCGCGGATATTGTTGCGGCCGGTTTAACGCAGATGCGTGGCGCTACTGCCCCACGTTTAATGCTTGAACTTATTTGTGGCCGCATACTTCTGCCGGGCAGCGATGATGTGGGATTAATTTCAAGAATTGAACGCCTAGAACTTCGCGAAAATATTTCTGTACCACAACCTGTTGCAGCAAAAGTAGAAGCGCCAAAAGCAGCACCAGTAAAAGAGAGCGCAAAAGAAGTTGTTAAAGAGGAAGCTAAGGCTCCAATTCGCGCAGCTGCGCCAACCCCAAATGCAAATAAGCCAACTGGGCCAATAGATGCCGCAGCACTTCGCAGATTCTGGCCAGATGTTATTGAGAACGTTAAAAAGCGCCGCCGTCTAACTTGGTCGCTCTTAAGTTCTAGCGCACACGTTTTATCGGTGGACGATAAGGCAATCACAATCGGAATTGTTAATGCTGGCGCACGTGATTCATTTACCAGATCTGGCAGCGATGAAATTTTACGTGCCGCCTTTGTTGATGTGACTGGTTTAGATTTAAAAATTGAATGTGTAGTTGATGAAAGCGCAAATACATCTTCGCCATCTTCTCGTGCTTCCGAAGACCCTTCTGATGCAGATCAAATGT
Organism: Candidatus Nanopelagicaceae bacterium; assembly: GCA_044352485.1. Lineage (GTDB taxonomy): Bacteria > Actinomycetota > Actinomycetes > Nanopelagicales > Nanopelagicaceae > AAA044-D11. Next base: position 1,202 of record JBILDT010000084.1, on the reverse strand, counting down.
CAGGGCAAGAATTGTTAATGCGCGAACTTGGTGCGCAGATCATTAGCGAAACCAAGAAGGATTAATCTCATATGTATGAAGGTGCCATTCAAGATTTAATCGACGAACTCGGTCGTCTGCCAGGCATTGGGCCAAAGTCAGCACAACGAATTGCATTTCATATTATTCAATCCGAACGTGTAGATATTTCGCGCCTTGCAGATGTGCTTCGAACAGTTAAAGAGAAGGTTAAGTTCTGCACCGAATGCGGAAATATTTCCGAAGAAGAACTCTGTCGCATCTGCCGTGATCCACGCCGTGACCCAGCACTTATCTGTGTTGTTGAAGAGAGTAAAGATGTAATTGCAATTGAAAAGACTCGCGAATTTCGCGGTAAATATCATGTGCTCGGTGGCGCAATCTCACCGATCGATGGCATTGGTCCCGAGAACTTACGCATCCGCGAATTAATGGTTCGCCTAGCTGCAACCGAGATTCAAGAAATAATTATTGCTACTGATCCAAACCTCGAAGGCGAGGCAACGGCTACATACTTATCAAGGCTGCTAAAACCACTTGGCATGAAGGTCAGCCGATTGGCCTCTGGTCTGCCAGTAGGCGGAGATTTGGAATATGCAGATGAAGTAACTCTTGGTCGCGCATTTGAAGGTCGCAGGACGGTAGAGAACTAACTTTCAGTTATTTCTCATTATTTGATACGCCCAAGCGTTTCATTATTTGAGACAAACCCGATATTGTTTCCCCAACCCAAGCGCATGGTGGATATTTAACCCATGGGATTGATTGTTCAGAAATACGGCGGCTCCTCCGTTGCTGATGCCGAAGGGCTTAAGCGGGTCGCCAATCGAATCGTGGCCACCAAACGTGCTGGCCACCAAGTCGTTGTCGTCGTTTCGGCGATGGGCGATACCACTGACGAATTAATCGATCTCGCCAATCAAGTTTCCCCACTTCCAAATGGTCGCGAACTCGACATGTTGCTTACTGCTGGCGAACGAATTTCGATGGCACTTCTTGCAATGGCAATCGGAAATCTTGGAAACGAAGCGCGCTCCTTCACAGGTTCACAGGCCGGAGTAATAACAACTTCTGCGCATGGCCGCGCTCGCATTATCGATGTAACACCATCTCGAATTACTGAAGCGCTAAATGAATGTGCGATTGCAATTGTCGCGGGATTCCAAGGAATTAGCCAAGATACA
>JBILDT010000083.1:0-4787 GCA_044352485.1 Candidatus Nanopelagicaceae bacterium | reverse complement strand
CTTGATAGCCCCAAGGGCAAAATCTTTGATGAGATTTACTACGCGACAAATGCCGAATCGCTCTTACAAAAGGGTGTTGAGATTGATTCGGAGAGCGGCCTTGCCCAATTTATCGTGCATCCGCCTACTGGAAAGTGGCTAATTGCAAGTGGAATAAAACTCTTTGGGAATAATGAATTTGGTTGGCGCTTTGCAGCTGCGATTGTGGGATCTATTTCAATCATCTTGATGTATTTCACCGCAAAGAAACTATTCAATAACAAGCTACTCAGTGTTTTTGCGGCCTCCCTAATCTCCTTAGATGGATTGCATTTAGTCCACTCTAGAATTGCGCTTTTAGATATCTTCTTACTTTTCTTTATTCAGATTGCGGTCCTTGCATTTCTGCATAGTAAATACTGGATAAGCGCTCTCACTCTCGGTCTAGCTTGCTCTGTAAAGTGGAGTGGGCTCTATGTTCTAATTGCACTTGCGTTCTACGTTCTGATTTTAGATATTCGCAAAAATCGTTATCTTGGATCACAATTCCCAATCCGAGAGATGATTCGCAGAAACTTACTCTTTAGATTTTTACAGTTCGGAATCTTTCCCGTATTCATCTACATAGCTTCGTGGTTTAGTTGGTTTATAACCAATACTGGTTGGGACCGTAATTACTCTTCAAATCCGCTTTTCTCGCTCTGGCATTATCACTCTGAAATTCTAAACTTCCATACCAAGCTAACCGATGCGCATCCATACTCGGCCAATCCTTGGAGCTGGCTGATTCAAGGAAGGCCAACTTCATTCTTCTATGAAACTCCAAAGAGCTGTGGTGGCGCAAGTTGTTCACAGGAAATCTTGGCACTCGGCACACCAATTCTTTGGTGGGCAGCAACGCTGGCTCTGCTTGTAACAGTTGGTTATTGGGTAAGTAAGCGCGACTGGCAAGCCGAGATTTTATTAGTTGTAATTGGCGCAAGTTATCTGCCTTGGTTTGCGATTCAAGAACGGACCATGTTCAGTTTCTATGCAATTGCATTCGAGCCTTTTCTGCTGCTCACCCTGGTGTATTTGCTAAGTAAAGTGCCTAAGAACCAGAGAAGAATCGCACTTATTTTCAATGCAATTGTTCTGGTGAATTTTCTTTATTTTCTGCCAATATTCTTAGGTCTGCCGATTACTTATAATTCTTGGTCTGACCGAATGTGGTTCCCGTCTTGGATCTAACTTAACTATTCGTTTACTGCGCCATATTTCTCGTTAGCCGCATTTTCAGCAAGCTCTTGATCAAATAGTTCATCACGCGAAGGAAGCAATTCGGATTCCGAACTTGCCTGCTGTGAAGCGATCCAAGCGCCCGGAATTGTTAAATCAATTACCCGATTAGAAGGTATCGCTTTAGGCGCTGTCGCATAGGTTGGTCTTGGAACACTTGTCGGTTGCCAAGCGGTCCCATCTTTAGGAATTACAACCACACCTGCGGTATCGATACGTTCGATTAGTGGAATCCAGTGTTCTTTATTTTCAGAAACAAAATCAACTTTAGAAGAGAAAGTTACTCGCTCGATTGGTTCGGTGATAACTGTTGCAGAAGATATTTTTTCAAAGGCTTTAACTCTTCGCGCCTTAAGTTGCGCCGCTACAACTTGGCGCCGCACATGAATTGTGTAAATTGCCAATGCAGTTGTCGGAATTAAAAATACTGAAGTTGCAAAAACTCCTACAACACAGAGCGCGCCAATAGCGACAAGTGCAAATGTTAGTAATCCAAAAACAATTCTACGATTTGCTATTTGGTTCTGTTTTTTAAGATTATCGCCCTCATTCGCGATTAGCGTCGAACCAGTTTCACCAACTACGCGCATTGCACTCTTGTATCTCTCGGCAGATTTTCCCGAAGCTAAATCGTGGCTGACCATCCATTTTGGTAAGAAATAGGCCGCCCACATCCCAAGGATGATTAGGTAGATAAAACCGGAGGCCATGGAGTAGAACGATAATTCTAGGCGGGGTAAATCTCGGGGATTTAGGCGGTATGTCTATATTAAAAGGTCTTACTTAATTTTTGGATTCTCTTTTACATAAGTTAGATGATCGCGCCAAGCACCTGCAATATGTAAATATCTAGGCCGTATTCCTTCAAAAATATAGCCACATTTTTCAGCTACCCGCTTAGAAGCATCATTTTCTGGCCTTAAATTTATTTCAATCCGATGCAGAGCTAATGTTTCTAAGCCAAATTCGGTCAGCAAGGAAACTGCCCGAGATGTATATCCCTTATTCGCATAACTTTGGTCAATCCAATAACCGATATGGCCACCACGCATAGCCCCAAAAACGATTCCGCCCAAAGTTATTTGGCCGATAAAAACCTCGCCCCCATTTTCCTTTAACCAAATTCCAAGTGAGATTGATCGAAGGGCCAGACCATCTCGGCGATAGGACTGAACCATTCCAAAGTAAGTCGGCAAGCCCAAGTGCGAATCTATTTCTGGCCTGGTCGCCTCCCAGGGCGTCAACCATTCCCGATTTTTTGCCCTTGATAAATCCCAAGCTCGCTTATCTTTAAAGCGGAGTGGACGCAAAATTAATTCGTTCTCGTAAAGTTTTATGGGCCAGGTTGAATTTGTGGCCAACTTAGTTTGAACTCCGATCAAGAACCATTACATCTACAACATCGCCTGCTTTCAGGCTCTGGGAATCTTCTGGAACAATTATGAAAGCATTTGCATCGGAGAGCGAAACCAGATCACCTTGAACATCCAAAGGAACTGCCACTACGCCATTTTCAGATGTAAGTAGCGCCCTGATGTAACCGCTTTCGCCTGCAATCGCATCAATCGAACTCTTTAACTTCGCCTTAAGTTGATTGCGGAAAATATTTGGCGCCCCGGCCATTTTCCGAATCATTGGACGAATGAAAATTTCGACTGCAATTCCTGCAACTACTGGATCACCGGGCAGAGTTATGACAGGAATTTTATCAGGACCAATTAAGCCAAAGTTGTGAAGCCCGCTCTCGCTCATCTTGGGACGGACGGTTGTTATCTCACCAAGTTCTTTTAGCACTGCTGTGATTAATTCAAAGGATTCATCGTGGCGCTCTCCGCTTATTACTATTAAATCGGCTCGAACTAATTGGTCTTCGATTACCTCTCTTAATTGTTCATGATTCTCCGGAATTGTATGAACCCGAAAACCATTTGCTCCAGCTTCCCGAACTGCAGAAGTTAACATCCAAGAATTTGTTTCAAACTCATCTTCTGAATCTTCAAGGGCCTGTCCTGGCTCAACTAAATCATCACCGGCAGAAATAACTACAACTCTTGGATGTGGAAGAGTTGGCAATCTATCTAGCCCAATAGATGCTGCTAATCCAATCTGAGTTGATCTAATTCTGGTGCCACCGCGTAAAACCAATCGTTCGCCTGCAAATATATCTTTTGCAAGGGTTGCGCCATGAGCATCTAATAGCGGCATATCAAATGGTGCTAGTGGCGCTGCAATATCTAAAAGATTGGCTAAGAGCTCTTCGACGCTCGGCTGTTGTTCCATGACTAAACCTTACTTCTTAAATAGAGTATTTCTGTGGATATAGCGAATTCTAAAAAGCAGGAACTTCGAAAGCGATTTCGTTCTGATCGATCACTTCGGGATTTGACTGAAACCTGGACCCATATTATTAAATCTGAGGAATTTCAGAGCGCAAAGACAATTGCGAGTTACATCTCATATGGCGATGAACCAGCAACCAAAGATTTAAATATGGAATTACTTAGAAGTCAGAAGAGATTAGCGCTTCCAAGGATGTTAAAAGATAAGAACCTGGAATGGGTTATCTGGAGCGGTGATGAGTCAAAGTTAAAGAAAGTTGGAAAGATCCTCGAGCCAATTGGCGAAGCGATTTCAAGTGATGAATTAGATATTGTGATTGTGCCAACTCTTCATGCGAATCGCGAGGGCCATCGCTTGGGCCAAGGCGGGGGTTCTTATGACCGGGCTCTTGCAAACATCTCAGCCTGGCGAATCGGACTTATCTATTCCGGAGAACTAACAGTTGAACCATTTCCAGTCGAGGCGCACGATATAAAGTTAAATGCGGTCGCAACACCAGATCTAATAGTGCGATTCTCTAATTAAGTTCGCCAAGATGGCGGGCCATAACAACTCGCTGCACCTGATTGGTTCCCTCATAAATCTGAGTTAGTTTGGCATCGCGCATCATGCGCTCTACTGGGTAATCTGAAACATAGCCATATCCACCCAAAACTTGAACCGCATCTGTCGTAACTTTCATTGCTACATCAGTTGCAAAACACTTTGCTGCAGCTGAGAAGAAGGTTAAATCTTTCTCACCACGCTCACTTTTTACAGCAGCAGAATAAGTAAGAGTTCTTGCTGCGGCGATATTCATCGCCATATCTGCCAACATAAATTGCACACCTTGGAAATCAAAGATTTCTTTACCGAATTGTTTACGTTCGTGTGAATACTTTGTGGCAACTTCAAATGCGCCTTGTGCGATTCCAAGTGCCTGCGCTGCAATTGTGATTCGGGTATGGTCGAGAGTCTTCATCGCTAGTCCGAAGCCAGAACCAACTTCACCGAGTCGACGATCATCCGAAATTTTCACGTTATCGAAATAAACCTCACACGTTGGTGAACCGCGAAAACCCATTTTCTTTTCATGCGCGCCAAATGAAACTCCGGCATCACTCTTTTCAATAACGAATGCAGTAATACCTTTTGCACCAAGAGCTGGATCGGTTTGGGCAAGCACGGTATAAAAATCAGAGAAACCGGCA
>JBILDT010000014.1:0-16120 GCA_044352485.1 Candidatus Nanopelagicaceae bacterium | reverse complement strand
GAGCGATGACATTGCTACCGCAATAACAAGGGATCGCGAAGGATTTTTCTGGGTTGTAGGTGCAACTTCTAGGCCAACGGATACCGCAACTGTGGCTATCGATGCTTCGGCCATAAATTTAGATTTAATCTCTGTTGAAAAACCGATTTCACCTAAAAATACTCTGAATCGGTTAGTTCTTTGGAAAATTGGATCCAACGGTGAGATTGCTCAAACTTTTTTCAGTGATGTAAATGGACTCATTGCGCCTACAGCAATCACATTAAGTGGGGCTAGTTTAAAAGTTGTCGGCAGCATTACGGAACAGGAACGAACAGAACAATTTTCAATTTCCGCAAGCTTGGCTGGAGTATTTTCCGAAATAATAATTGGAAAAATCCTGACTCCGAAACCTCCAGCAATCGAGCGAATAAAGGCTGGTCCAAACAGAATCACGAGTTTTATCTCAAAAACAACGATTGTTGATATCCCAAGTTGGCGAGCAAAGAAGCCGACACCAGTGATTGTGAAATATACAAATAAAGGTAAGGCGCTCGCCGCAAATTCTCTACCTGGAAAGGTGAAGAAAGTATTGTGGCAATCCGGCATTGGAGCCGCAGTTTTAGTCGAGGTTAATTCAGATAACCAAGTTCACTTACTTTCGAATATGGGTTGAATTAAGGTTTTCTAAAGAGAGTTAATTTTCCGTCACTTGATGCGAGTGCAAACTTAACCTTATTTATGGTGATCCAAGTTGCAGATTTCGCGTCCTTTACACTTGCATTTGAAATTAAATTAATTGTCTTATCATTTTTGTTATAGGTACAGAGGCGATCTTGGCACCCAAAGATTATTGCCGCATTATCCACTGCAATTGGAGCACTGGGAGTTCCAAAGTAATCCGTCTTGGTAGTACTTGGTAGTGCAACAGAATCCATTCTGCTCCACTGGATTTGATCTGGATTTGGTAGTGAAATTCCGGATGCGCCTAACCAGCCGGTGTAAATAACTTTAGAAATTAAAGTTGCAGCTAAGTCATACCCTGCAACAACTGTGTTTCCACCACTTGGCAGCACAGTTTGATATCGCCAATCTTCAGCAAATGCACTATCGCGAGATGCGATTCGGATTTCTCCGCGCTGGACACTTTTATCAACGTTGCTGACTGAAAGAACTGAATCGTAGAAAACATCCACGCTATTTCCAATAGTTATTGCTTTCAAATGGAAGGCGACATCTCCCATGGTTCTATCATTTAATTCTGAATCCCCATCAACAATTTCATATCGCCAATTTTTTCCATCACGAACAGCCCCAAGTAAAATTCCTTGGCTCTCGTCTCGATAGAAAACCTGCTCCCCGGCAGAAGTGATAGCGCAGGCATTTGAAACACTTACATCACTGGCGGTGCGCACGCGGTCAGCTTCTTTATAGTTTTGAATCACTGGACCGTTGCCATCAATAATTTCAAAACTCCATTTTTTGCCATTGTAAGAGGCTCTTCGTAAATCCTTCTCTGTTAAATCTCCATAGTAAAGATTTAAATATTCAGTCTTTCCAATTTTATTTGTGCAGACCGAGATACTCCCAGCCACGCTGTTGTTAGTCCGACCACCGCTTGAACCATTTCCGTCAACAGTCTTTATCAACCACTTCTTGCCGCTCCAAGTCGCAAGTTTCAGGGTTCCGCGCTGAGTGTCTGAATAAGCAACTACAGTTTTTCCGGCATACGTAGCAGTAGCAAAATATTTTCCATCGGAGCTTGAGTCAAGGAAGGTTTTCTTCCAGGGCGCTTGGGGTATAACGGCATTTGTTGTCGCTTCAACTGAAATGCCCACAGCATTCTTCGCTCTTACAGTAAACGAGTATGTAGACCCGTTGGTAAGACCAGTGATAATTGCTGGACTTGTTGTCACAGACTTTTCTACGCCAGTCTGATTTACCTTAATGACATAAGAAGTTATTTGAGCAGTTCGTTGATTAGTAGGTGGATCAAAGCTGATGATTGCAGATTTATCAGCCACCAGAGCCTTAACATTTCTTGGCACACTTGGAATTCCAAAGGGAATTCCAACCGGAGGCTTTGCCATCAAATCTTGAAACATTGCGATAAGAAGTGGCCCGGGTGAGTGAAAAACTTCTCCCATTTTAAGATTAGGTGACATAACTGCATCACGTGCACTATTTGCAAAAGTATCTTCATCTAAATGGCTAACCGAAGAACCACCTTCGTACTCTGAGGGTGTGTAGAGCAGAGGCTTAACTCCGTTATTTGCCCGAATTCCGTTTGCGCCCGACCAAACAAGTGGCTGGGTCATAGCTTGACCTAATTCAAGAGAAGGAGAATCTAAATCCATTAAACGACGACCATCTGGAAGTTGGGCATATGCATCAAACGGTGTTGGCTGTTGAATGCTTCCGTATCCATATAGATCGTCGTAATCGGCATTGGATAAAAATCCAAGGCCATGTCCCATTTCATGCAGAATCATTGATACTAAATCATATTTATTGCTTGGACAGTTGCCATCAGTGCCGAGATACAACATTGGACCATTGGTCGAATTAATACGAATCGTTACTTCCTGAATTGTTGGTTCAATATCTTCGCCTGCAATGGCATCTGCCAGGGCTGATGCATACCAAAGGTCGCCATCAGGAATATTTTTAAAATTAGTATGAAATTTTCCTGGAGATGCCGAAGCTAGAATTCCTGTGTTGGCTTGGCGCTCCCAGAACACTTTTACTTTTACTGGGACTTGAGAGGTAAAATTCTGAGACCAAACATCAACCGCAGCATTAATTGCTGGTTGATAAATAGCTGGAGTTGTAGTGAAATCAACTTTGAACGAACTCTTTACTAAGGATTTGTCCACCGCATAAGTTCGGGGGATCGGATCTTTAACTATTTGTTTATTGCTAGACCCATCAGCATAGACATGAACCCAAGGTGCATCAATCGACTTAACCGAGCTTGGTAGCGCAGATGCCGGGGCAACTAAAACACCAGCAAATATTGCTGCAGTTAGTAAAAGGAACCTGGCGCGCATGGGCAAAACGCTAGCAGTAGCGCCCCTCCGATACCACCGTAATTCGAATTCAGGCTTGGTGATTAGTTGGAAAGTTTAGAAAAGACTGATTTTCGACCTAGAATTAATCAATGATTGAAGTAAGTGTCTATTCGAGAAGCAACTGTCACTTATGTGAAGTCGCTCTAGAAGTTATCAGCGAAATTCGGAAAGATTTTGAATTTACGATAACTAAGATCCTGATTGATGGTGACGCTGAACTTGAAGAAAAATATGGCGAGCAAGTGCCAGTCATATTAATAAATAATCAACCACATGATTTTTTTAGAGTCGACCCAGAAAGATTTAGATTAGCTATCTCTAAGCTTTAATCTGGGTTAGCACTCAGAACGTCATCTGCATCAATAATTCCGTAGGCATATCCCTGTTCGGCCAAGAATCTCTGACGGTTCTGAGCAAAATCTTGATCAACAGTATCTCTGGCGACAATCGAATAAAACCTAGCAGTTCTGCCATCTGACTTCGGCCTTAAAATTCGGCCAAGTCGCTGCGCCTCTTCCTGGCGCGAACCAAATGTTCCTGATACCTGAATTGCAATCGTCGCATCTGGTAGATCGATTGAGAAGTTGGCAACTTTAGAAACTACTAGGCATTTGATTTCTCCAGCCCGGTATAAATTAAAGAGACGCTCACGCTCTTTTATCGGTGTATCACCTTTAATAAGTGGAACCCCAAGTTCAGCGCTTAGCGCATCAAGTTGGTCAATATATTGGCCAATGATTAAAACTTGCTCTTCACTGTGCTGCTTTGCAAGTGCAATCGCAACCTTACGCTTTGTCGCAGTTGTTGAACAGAAACGATAACGATCCTCTGGTTCGGCAGTTGCATAATTTAGACGTTCATCTTCAGTTAAGTTAACTCGTACTTCAATACAATCGGCAGGCGCAATATAACCTTGGGCTTCAATCTCTTTCCAGGGAACATCAAATCGCTTAGGTCCGATTAATGAAAATACTTCGCCCTCCATCCCATCTTCTCTTACGAGTGTTGCAGTTAAACCAAGTCTTCTCCGAGATTGGATATCCGCGGTGAATCTAAAGATAGGTGCTGGAAGCAGATGAACTTCATCATAAATAATTAGGCCCCAGTCAATTGCATCAAAGAGATCTAAGTGGGCATAAACACCTTGTTTGCGGGTTGTCATAACTTGATAGGTAGCAATTGTTACGGGACGAATCTCTTTCTTAGACCCAGAATATTCACCGATTTCATCTTCATGCAGCGTGGTTCGCTTTAATAGTTCGTCGCGCCATTGTCTTGCCGCAATTGTGTTTGTAACAAGAATCAATGTAGTTGCTTTCGCATGGGCCATCGCGGCTGCTCCAACAATAGTTTTTCCGGCTCCACATGGCAGAACAACTACTCCAGAGCCACCATGCCAGAAACCTTCAGCTGCAAGCTCTTGATACTTTCTAATGCTCCAACCATCTTGGACCAAATCAATTTCATGATGTTCACCATCTACATACCCCGCAAAGTCTTCCGCCGGCCAGCCTAGTTTTAATAGCGCTTGCTTAAGAAAACCACGCTGTCCAGGATGAACAACAATTGTTTCGGCATCTAACTGCAGCCCCAGCATTGGTGCGACTTTCTTGCCCCTAGTAACTTCTTTAAGAACCGCTGGATCATGTGAAACTAAAACCAAGCCGTGGACTGGATGAGCTTCGAGTCTTAGCCGACCATAACGAGACATGGTTTCAGCAACATCGACAAGCAGTGCATGTGGAACCGCAAACCTAGAATATTTAAGAAGTATGTCTACAACTTGCTCTGCATCGTGTCCGGCTGCGCGCGCGTTCCATAGGCCAAGTGGGGTTAAACGGTAGGTGTGAATATGTTCTGGAGATTTTTCGAGTTCTGCAAAAGAGGCAATCGCACGGCGGCAGTCATCACTTAGTGGATGATCAATATCTAGAAGAAGGGTTTTATCACTTTGAACAATTAACGGGCCATCAGTCACGAATTAATTCCTTAATAAAAGCAGTTAGGAGTTTTACTCGCGACGGAATTGAAGAGAGCAATATTTGTTCGTGCGGTGCATGTGCGCCATCGCCAACTGCACCAAGACCATCTAATACGCGAGCTCCTGCAGCCGCGGCAAAATTTCCATCGCTTGCGCCACCTACAGATGCTTGGCCTATTGGTTCCATACCGATTTCACTAGCTACTTTCTCTAAAATCTCATAGAGCTCGGCTGTTGAAGAAGTCTCTAGTGGTGGTCGATTTATTCCACCCATCACTTCTAACTTTGCCTCTGGGTGTGCCGCTGAAAGTTTTTTCATAGCAGAATCAATTCGGATTAATTCCTCGCTAGCGAATGAGCGAATATCAACATCAAGAGTTGCAAGTGCTGGGACGGTATTTGTTGTTGTGCCAGAATGCATGACAGTTGGAACAACAGTTGTTCCAAACTCTGGGTTTGCTAACTTTGCTACCTCAATAACTATTGCAGCTATCTCAGTTGTTGCGTTTATTCCCTTTTCAGGTTCCAAGCCAGCATGTGATGCTCGGCCATGGAGCGCAATTTGATACATCGATGTGCCTTTTCGGCCAGTTTTAACCTTGCCATTTAGCGAGGCTTCCAAAACCAGAACTGCACGTGCAGATTTTGATACCCGCTCGATTAGGGCTTTAGAACTCTGGCTTCCGAGCTCTTCATCTGTAGTTGCAATTATCGCTACCTTCGAAGCTGCGTTAGGGATTTCCTTAACTGCATAAATAGCTTGCAGAAAGCCAGCTTTCATATCGAAGATTCCCGGACCCTTTGCAATGTCACCAGAAACACTCCACGTTGGAAGATATGAACCTTTAGGCCAGACCGTATCTAAGTGACCCAATAAAACAATTTCAGGGCTCTTGCTTCCCCACCAAAAAACTGGACGATTATTCTCTTGAACTAATTGAGCAGCGGGTTCTAAATTTTCATCTGCAATTTGAATGGCTAGTTCTACAACTCCACGACAGGCAGCAAGATCTTCACTTGGCGATTCAAATTCAACAAGCTTCTTCAAATCTTCGATGATTGCCATGGGATAAGTCTGCCTTACTTCGCTGGACTGACGCCGGTGATTCTCGGTATCCGAAAGCTCTGCATCTCGCCAGTTGCATGATCTCTGGCGATTAAAGTGCCCAAGGAGATAGAGATTGGATCTATAAGCCTATTGGAAACCCCGCCATTTGTATCTGCGTAGCCGATTGTCAGGCTTGCTTGCTCTTCAATATATTGATGCAACAAATCCAGAGTTTCATTTGCGGTTGTTCTAGGAACTTCACGCGGCTTATGCGAGCTTGCCTTCTCTCCAGTTCGAAGAGTACGAACTGCCGCTTTAATAACAATTTCACTAGGAGCTGAAGTTTCGCTGATAATTCTTGGCGGCTTCGGACGTGATTTAGCCCGACGAATTGCAGGTGCTGAAATCAAAATTCCACCAGCGCTCTCTGCAGCTGGAAGATAACTAGCTTCGCGAAGCGTCGCGATAACATCGCCAGCTTCAAAGTCGCAGACCAACACTTGCGGCGCTAACTTACGGAAGCGAAGTGATTCCAATTTCTTGTCATGCAAAATTTGTGTCAACAGACCTTCATCTTCGCAACGAATATAGGTCTGTGCCATACCGACTCGTAGTCGGCCATGACGTTTAGCAACATCATTGATTAAGTATTCAAGTGGTTGGGGGACTGGTGTTTTAGAAGTTTTCTTTAGGAAATCTTTTATCTGTTCTCCGGTTTGACCATGATCTAAACCTCTTCGAATTGATCCTTCGCTGAAGCGGTAAACCGAAGCACCACCGCGACTTTCGATATCTGCGATTGTTCCAATCATGTTTGCAAGTTCAACTGTCAATGGCCCAGGTGCTATTGCACTGTTATCAGCTTGAATCAAAATGTGATCAACTGGTTTTGGTAATGCGCGCTCTACACCAAGTTCATCGGATCCATTTAGAAAAGCGATACCAAATTCGGAGAGTGCGCCCTGGCCAGTAAGTCCCAACCATTCGGCTTCGCGAAGTGTCCATTCAATATATTCTGCATTGAATCGCTGTGGCATCTGCCAAGCAATAATTTCCTGCAAGTTCTTTATTACTGGATCTGACTCTAGATTTTTCACCAAAATGTTCAAGGTAACTTTGCGCATCGATGAAATACCAGCGCGATCAAGTTCTGGACCGAGAGGTGCAATGTTTTTCTCGCCAACCTTGCCAGATAAACCACTCACTCGGGAAGTTTCAAGCCACAGACTTACAAGTGAGCCCCATCGCTCTTCAAGTGATCTAGACATCCAGATATCAAAGGAATTTGTGGGCAAGATTTGGTCATCAGGGTCAATAACGATAAGTCCGCCTAAGTAAAGAACTTCAGCGACGAAGGCAACGCAATTTTCAGCAATCCCTAAATGATCTGCACTGCGCTTTAGATCTCTAATTCCAAGTCCACCAGAACGTAGTGCAATTGGTGGCTCATCAGACCAGTGATGCGCGAGCTCTTCACACCACCGCAGAAAGTTTGAAATATTTGCAATCGCAGCACGATCGATATCTTTCTGCTTACGTGCAGTCCCAACGAAGCTAGCCGCTTTTGGTGAATATTCCCTGAAGACTTTTCCACCACGTAAATGCATACCAACTTCCCGAGGTAAGACAACTGTCTTTGAATCCATTACTGCTAAATAATCGTGCTCTAGTAACCATGCAATAGATTTACCTGGCGCTTTAATATTTCCAACCTGCCCGCGAGGTGGCCCCCAAGTTAAGCGTTCGAGAACTGCGGCTGAATCATCCGGAAGATCCGCTAGCGCCTTAAAATCAAATTTCTTCATTGAACGCGGCCCGAGGCCAGCTGGTTCATCACCTATTAATTGTCCTAAATTTCCAGGCAATCTAAATTTGGTCCCATCTTTATAAACAAGAGCAGCAGCCCAAAGCCGCAGTAATTCTTCACCAGCTTCTGGAACGGACACTGAAAGTAGCTCTGATTTAGAAAAAGGTTGTGTCAAGGTGCTAGCAGATGTCAAAACTTCTAACTGAAATTTATTTAGTGACTCAAGTGCGCGCATCAAACTTGGAGTTGAATTTGCGCGAGCCGATAGCGCCGATAAATCTGTTGGCACCGGAGAGAGCAAATCTGGGCGCACCGCAAATAACTGCGCGATTGCATCATCGCTGCGGGCACGCAATTCATCAGCAAAAGAGTTAACAGACATAAGTGTCCTACTTTACCGAGTTTTGGAAGCTACCTCGACCGAAATCTTCTAGGGGATAAGAAAGTTAAAGCGGCGGCAAACCTCGCTAGGAGCGGTCCGAAAATGGCTTTAACTGCCCGCGCTCTGCGAAAATCATGAATTGGCCAGTTATCTCTTATTGCTCGAATTTGTAGCAAGGTATCTGGGTTAATTGCTGCTGGGTTTCCAACCGCGGTTAAAAGTGGAAAATCATTATGGCTATCTGAATACGCATAAGAATTTGCAAGATCGATTCCACTAATTTCTGCTAACTCTCGGACTGCGACTGCCTTCTGATTTCCATGTAATAAGAGGCCAATCATCTTTCCGGTGTAAACCCCATCTTTTACTTCAGCTTTAGTTCCAAGCGCTCCTGTGAAACCTAATCTCTTTGCAATCAAGACAGCCATATCTTGAGGAGCTGCTGTTACTAACCAGACCTCTTCATCATTTGCCAAATGTTGATTTGCAATTTCAATGGTTCCTTGCCAAAGGGCAGGTGAGACAAACTCATCATAAATTTCGGAGCCAATAGCTTCAATCTCTTTAACGCCATGTCCACCGATAAAGTCTGTTGCTGCATTTTGAAATTTCTTTATCTCATCTGGATTTTCAGCACCCGTTAAGCGATATCTTAGATTTGCCAGAACAAAGGCTGAAATATCGCGTTTACTAAAGAATCCTCTCTGATACATCCCGCGACCAAGAAAGAAGATTGTTGAACCACGAATAATTGTGTTGTCGACATCAAAGAAGGCAACTCGTTTGCCATGATTCGTCATGACCCAACCTTAGCGTTCAAGTTATGATTGCCTCATGACCCGAGCGATTCACGTCTTGCGACACGGAGAGGTTGAGAATCCTGAGAAGATTCTTTATGGACGTCAACCAGGATGGCGGTTATCTTCTCGTGGCCAAGAAATGGCGCAAGTAGTTGCAGACTGGAGTTCGAATTTAGATTTGGGAGCGATACATGCTTCGCCACTTCAACGAGCACAGGAAACTGCAGCCCCGATAGCAGCAAAACATAATTTAAAGATAAAAACTGATGACAATTTAATTGAAGCTGCAAATATTTTTGAAGGTAAGAAATTCGAATTGGGAAGCGGCGTGCTTAAACACCCATCGTCGTGGTGGCATCTTCGCAATCCAGCGAAACCTTCATGGGGTGAGCCATATACCGAACAGATTGAACGGATGCTTGCTGCAGTCTTTGCCGCACGCGATGCCGCAAATGGAAAAGATGCCTTAGTTGTTTCTCACCAATTACCAATTTGGATTCTGCGCTCTGCCGTGGAAGGCCGGAGACTTTTACATGATCCAAGGAAACGAATCTGCACTCTCGCTTCAGTGACCTCTCTACATTTAGATGACGAAGGAATGATTAGTGGCGTTTCATACTCCGAGCCAGCTAAACATTTGTTACCTACAAAATGAAATTAGTTTTTGCGCTCGCAGCAGTTTTGGCACTAACGTCCTGTTCGACTGGTGGGATTTCAAGCAATAGTGAGAGTGCCTATATCTCTGGCGATGGATCTGCAATTGTTCTAAATGAATCAGAGAGAATTAAGGCTCCTCAAATGTCTGGTGAAACTCTCGATGGCGGTAATTTTACTTCTACACCGGGAGTAATAACTGTGGTTAATGTCTGGGCTTCATGGTGCTCACCTTGCAGAGCAGAGGCGCCCACTTTAGAAGAATTTGCTAGAAATAATCCGAAGATCCAGTTTGTTGGAATTCTGACTAGAGACAATTTGAGTTCAGCTCAGAGCTTTGTGGAACGATTTGGGCTTACATATCCAACTCTTATTGATGACGCAGTAATTGCTAGCTTCCGAGGATCACTTCCAGCTAATGCAATTCCAACAACAATAGTGATTGATACAAATGGTCGAGTAGCAGCAAGGATTAGTGGTCAAGTAACAGTTGCCACGATGAGAGATGTATTAGAAAAAGTCTCAGGAAGTGCAGTAAATGTTTGATTTTTTAGTGGATGTAATTTTTGATGGCAATCTATTAATAGCATCGGCTGTTGCAATTATCGCTGGTCTAATTTCATTTGCCTCTCCTTGTGTGCTCCCACTTGTTCCTGGTTATTTAGCATATGCAGCAGGCATGACAGAGGTAAGGAGTAGAGGTCGAGTAGCGCTTGGATCAGTTCTCTTTGTTCTGGGATTCTCTATCCTCTTCATTTCCTATGGCGCAATATTTGGTTCACTTGGATCACAGATTTCAAGTAATTCAACTGCGATTTCCATTGTTCTAGGACTACTGACTATTGCAATGGGAGTAATCTTTTTATTTAATCAGAAGTTTTATCGCTCCTTTAAACCGGTCTGGAAAGTCCGCGCCGGGCTTACTGGTGCTCCAATTCTTGGTTTCCTCTTTGGAGTCGGATGGACACCATGTATTGGGCCAACTCTCGCCGCTGTGCAGACACTTTCATTTCAGGAATCGAGTGCACTTCGTGGTGCGATTTTAAGTTTTGCCTACTGCATCGGCCTTGGCTTCCCATTCATACTTGTTGGCGTGTTTTTTGATAAATCTAATCGACTAAGAAAATTTATTTCCCGTCACGGAAATTATCTGACACTAATTGGTGGCATCTTCCTAATTTTGATTGGTATTTTACAAGTCACAGGTTTATGGGCGGATGCCATGAATTCAATCCGTGGTTATATTTCAGATTTTGCACCGGTGATATAAATGACCACAAATATTGAGCTTGATGCTCGCTCTTCGTTTCGTTGGCTGTGGCGACAGCTCACAAGCATGCGCACCGCTCTTATTCTTCTCTTATTATTAGGAGTTGCCGCAATCCCAGGCTCGCTATTTCCGCAGCGAACTCAGAATCCACTCGCGGTAAGTGATTACTTCAAGGGCAACCCTGGAACCGCTAAATTCCTTGATCAACTTCAAATGTTTGATGTGTATAGCTCGCCCTGGTTTAGTGCAATTTATATTCTGCTTTTCATCTCGCTAATCGGCTGCGTTCTACCAAGATCCATCGAGCATCTAAAGGGAGCTCGGGCACAACCTTCACTTACCCCAAAGAATTTAAATCGTATGGAATTCCATACCGAAGCTGCCGAAGGAAGCCTTGATAGCGCCGAAGCTTGGTTACGTAAAAACCGTTTTCGAATTAGAAGAGATGAAAATTCAATTTCGGCTGAGAAAGGTTTCATGCGCGAAACTGGAAACTTGCTCTTTCACCTATCACTTATTTTGATTTTAATCGGAGTTGCATTGGGATCCTTCTTTGGGATGCGAGGCGATGCAATCATCAATGTCGGTGAACGATTCATAAATACCCCTACATCATATGATGTGATTTCATATGGGAAGCTGCAATCAGGAAATAATCTCACGCCATTTTCGGTCACCGCCACAGATTTTAAAGCAACTTATGATTTAGTAACTGGAACACCAAGTGATTTCAAATTATCGGTAAATACTTCAAGCCCAGTTGGCACTAAAGAGGTATCTCGAATCGTTAGAGTCAACTCGCCACTAACTTTTGGCACCACCAAAGTTTATTTGCAGGCAAATGGTTATTCTCCGCTTGTCACAGTTCGAGATAAGAGTGGTGACATTAAATTTCAAGGTGCAGTTATTTTCTTGCCACAAGATGGGAATTTAACTTCTATTGGCGCAATTAAAGTTCCAGATATGCAGCCACAAACTGGGTTTGTTGGATCCTTTGTCCCGACTTATGACAGGACTCCTGAGCGCGGATCATTCTCCTCATATCCTGAAGCCTTGGATCCGCGGTTATTAGTTTCAATCTGGACCGGCGACCTTGGCTTAGATACTGGTATCCCGCAATCTGTTTATCGGCTAGACACAAGTGAGATGAAGCGAATTGGATTGAAAACTCTAAAGCTTAATGAGACCCATGATTTTGGTGACGGTTCAATCACATTCGAAGGTTGGACGCCTTGGGTCAACCTGCAAATTGTTAAAGACCCAGGCAAGATATATGCATTGCTCGGTTCAATCTTTGCAATTCTTGGTCTACTAATGTCGCTCTTCACTAGATCTCGCCGTATTTGGATTAAAGAAGTTCCTGATAAATCAGGTGTTGAAGTTGCAGGACTTGCAAAGAATGCAGCGCCAGGTCTTGAAAATGAAATTGCATCACTTGTTAAGAAGATGAAAGGATAGGTACATGAATTCTTCAGATTATGCGTATCTATCTAACTACGGTGTTTATACCGCGATGGTGCTATTTGCTGTTGCGTTTTTAGCCCATGGAATTGACGTTGCATTTTCCGTTCGCAATTTAGAAGATAAGACTCAATTAGATTTCTCGCGTACTAAGCGAATTGGTGATCTCGGAACTGTAATGATTGTTCTAGCCTTTATCGCGCTATTTGTTGCTGTTATTTTTCGGGGAATCTCAGCCCAGAGAGTTCCTTGGGGAAATATGTATGAGTTTTCGATTACCGGTGCTCTAGCTTTTACGGGTGCTTATCTTTACGCGCTCTGGAAATATAAAATTAAATGGCTTGGTCTTCCAGTCGCGATAGCAGTTCTCTTGACTTTAGGAACTGCAATTTCAATTCTTTATGTACCAAGTGCACCACTTGTCCCTGCACTTAAATCAGCCTGGTTGGTTATTCACGTATCTGCCGCAATTATTTCTGGCGGAGTCTTTTTACTTGCAAATTGCATTGCAGCGACATATTTGATTTTAGATAGATATGAGAGCAGAGGCGCCCGTCCAGTTTGGGCTTTAAAACTGCCGGCGCTTGAAACCCTTGATCAACTTTCATATCGCCTTGTCGCGTTTGTATTTCCACTCTGGACATTTTCAGTTATTGCCGGCGCAATCTGGGCCGAAGCCGCTTGGGGTCGTTACTGGGGATGGGATCCAAAAGAGACTTGGGCATTCATTACTTGGGTTGCCTATGCCGCATATCTACACGCACGAGTAACAGTTGGCTGGCGTGGTCGCAAAGCAGCTTGGTTATGTTTGTTCGCCGGTTCAACGTTCCTATTTAATTATGTTTATATAAATATTTGGGGAAGTGGCAAACACACTTATAGCGGGCTGTAGGTAATTAGCGGGCTGTAGGTAATTAGCGGGCTTTAGAGCTTACGTAAGAAATCGGGATCGTCATCTGGTGGAATTATCTTTCCACGTCCGCCGCGTCCAGGTCCTGGATTTCGCTTTGGTTTACCAATTACGAACCAAGAAATTGCACCTAGTGAAGAGAATAAAAATATTATTAAGAGCCAAGCCCACTTAGGTAATTTACGAACTTCTTCTTGAGGAGTTCTAGCGCAATCAAAGAAAGCATAAAAAGTGAGAGCTAGTAAGGCAATGGTAATCAGAAGGCGCATGGGAAGAGTTTAAGCCTTTGGAATCATTAGCGCGAGCGTTATCAACAGCGCAGTTAGCAATTGAAGCTCGCCAGCCTTACCCAGAAGCGGAATCAATCTGGCACCAATGGCCCCGCTAGTTATTCCCCGAATAAGTAGGTAATAAAAAGGTGCAGTAGCTAGAACAATTAGTGCCCAAGGCGTAATCACTGATGCTGCAACAGTGGCAGTGAAGGAGATCAACAAGAAAAGAATCAACAGAAAGCGGGCTTTAGCATCACCCAATCTAACCGCCAAGGTTTTCTTTCCGACCGCCTCATCTTTTGGCCGATCTCGTAAGTTGTTTAATCCAAGGATTGTGCACGATAAAGTGCCCATTGGAATTGCCAGCAAAAACGCCTTCCAAGAAATCTCTTGAGATTGCGCATAGTAAGAACCCATTGTTGCTACTAAGCCGAAGAAGACAAACACCGAAACTTCACCAAATCCTTGGTAACCATATGGCTTCTTGCCTCCGGTATATGTCCAACCCGCAACAATGGCTAGTGCGCCAACTAAAATTAAAAACGGTGATGTTCGAATTGAGAGAAGCAATCCACAAATTGCGGCAAATAGATAACTAAGGATTGCAGCATTCTTTACGGCAGTTGCACTCTTTAACCCACTTGCAACAAGTCGCACAGGCCCAACTCGGGCTTCATCAGTTCCTCGGATTCCGTCAGAATAATCATTTGAATAATTCACCGCTATTTGAAGCAATAAACCAACACCTAATGCAAGAAGCGCATTTACCCAGTTGATCTCTCTTCCATCAGAATTGATAAGAGAAGTTCCTATTAAAACCGGAGCTATTGCAGCTGGAAGTGTGCGCGGTCTGGCACCTGCAACCCAAGTATTCATCTTCTTATCTTTGCTTATCTATGAATATTTGGCTGGCTTTGACACGGTCAGGTTTACCAATTCCAATTTCAGGAATCTGCGTCATAACTAAGAATTCTTTCGGAACAAATTGCTTTCCTAATGTCGTCTTTAAAAGTTCTGAAAGGTGATCGTAATCAATTTCACTATCTGCAATCAAGCAGATTTTTTGGCCCCATTCTGCATCAGGGATTGCGGTAGCAAGAAATCTTGTGTCAGGAAAGCCAGCGCTTAATTCATTTTCAATTGCATGCAGTGAGACATTTTCACCACCGGTAATGACTACATCATCAATTCGGCCTATCACTTCGATTTCATTATTCTTAATTTTCCCGAGATCGTTCGTAATAAACCAACCATCCTTTAAGTGCTGCGACCAAAGTTCCTGATTATCTTCATAGCCGCTTGCAAGTATTGGCCCCTTAATTTTTATTCGGCCAGATTCATCAACCATCACTGAAACATCGGTTAGCGCTCTCTTGTCATAAACACAACCACCAGATGTTTCAGTCATTCCATATGTGGTGACTACCGATATTCCGGCCTTCGATGCTGCCTCTAAAAGTATTTTACTTGCTGGGCTTCCACCAACTAATACTGACTTACATCCTTGCAAGTGCGCTAATAATTTTTCATCCCCAAAAAGAGCACGGTGTAATTGAGTCGGAACAATTGCGGTGTAATCAGCTCTTTCATCTGCTCCCACAACCTCGCTTCCAAGTTTTAGCGCTCGGGTCAAGACATTTACTCCGGCAATATGGTTTATAGGTAGAAGCAACGACCAGACATCGCCAGGCATCGCGCTAACTCGTTCATTTGATAATTGGGCTGATGTTGAAACTGCATCTATAGATAGAAGGACGCGCTTTTTAATTCCTGAAGATCCAGTTGTGTTTACGATGACTTGGGTTACTTCTCCTTGCCCCATCGCCTCGGAAAGGGCGCGGGTCAGCGCTGGTATCTCCCATTGGAGCCCAATATCAATTACCGAAGTTTTCATGACCCGCGTAGGCTATCTATATATTTTGTAGGAGGAAATGTGAGCAAACCCTTTAAGCGCGAGCCGGGCAGTCGGACCATTCCAAAATGGATTATTGGAAGTGGCGGCGAAGCTTTTGCAGACATTGTTTATGAAGTTGCCGAAGGTATTGCCAAAATTACAATCAATCGCCCAGAAGTGCGCAACGCATTTCGCCCGCAAACGCTCTTTGAATTACAAGAAGCTTTTTCGTTAGCACGCGATGATGATTCTGTCGGGGTTATTATTTTTACCGGTGCCGGAACTGAAGCATTCTGTTCAGGTGGCGATATAAATGTTCGTGGTGATGATGGATATTTAGGAAATGATCCACTTGCGAAAAAAGGTATCGGCAGATTAAATGTTTTAGATTTGCAGATTCAAATTCGTAGATTGCCAAAACCAGTTGTAGCAATGGTTGCGGGCTGGGCAGTTGGTGGCGGACATGTTCTACATGTTGTCTGTGACTTAACAATTGCTGCTGACAATGCAAAATTTGGTCAGACTGGTCCGATGGTTGGATCTTTCGATGGCGGTTATGGTGCAGGTTTATTGGCGGCACACATTGGCCAG
>JBILDT010000082.1:0-4861 GCA_044352485.1 Candidatus Nanopelagicaceae bacterium | reverse complement strand
ATTGCCGCACGACGTGGCCGTCCATTAGAAGATGTCGCACCAGCAGCAATTGCTCGTGCCGTAGCAGCATCGGTAGGTGCATAATGCCTCGTCTAAAAGTTACGCAATTACGTTCAAAGGTTGGCGGTCGTCCAGAACACCGCGAAACTTTGCGTTCACTAGGTCTAAAAAGAATCGGTGATGTTGTGGTTAAGGAAGATCGTCCGGAAATTCGCGGAATGGTCGTTGCTGTTCGCCACCTCGTCAAGGTTGAGGAGGTTGAATAACAATGGTGCTAAAAGTCCATCATCTACGCCCAGCTCCAGGAGCAAAGAAGTCTCGTACTCGTAAGGGTCGCGGTGAAGCTTCAAAGGGAAAGACTGCAGGTCGCGGTGGTAAGGGAACACGTGCTCGTAACGTAGTTCGCGCAGGTTTCGAAGGTGGTCAGCTACCTCTCGTAATGCGTCTGCCAAAACTTCGTGGTTTCAAAAACCCAGAGCGCACTGAATATCAGCCAGTAAACGTTTCAACAATCAATGCACTTTATCCAAAGGGTGGCGCTGTCACTGTTGCGGATTTAATTGCAAAGGGCGCTGTTCGTGATGGTTATCCAGTCAAGGTTCTTGGCAATGGCGAAATTTCTGTAAAGGTCACTGTCGAAGCTCATGCATTCTCATCATCAGCATCTGAAAAGATTGCTGCTGCTGGCGGATCAGCTAAGAAACTTTAAATTTAAAAGAATCATTAGGCTAGTCAGACTAGTTAGAATAAAAGGAGAAAATCGTGCTCTCAGCATTTGGTAAGGCGTTTAAGACGCCGGATCTACGTAAAAAGATTTTCTTTACGCTCGCTATCATGGCTCTCTTTCGTTTTGGTTCAACTGTTCCAACACCAGGTGTCTCCTACGAGAATGTCCAGCTCTGCTTAAATCAGGCAGATAATGGCGGACTCTTCGGCCTGATCAACTTGTTCTCTGGCGGAGCGCTTCTACAGCTCTCGGTTTTCGCACTTGGAATCATGCCTTACATCACCGCCTCAATTATTGTTCAACTTCTAACTGTCGTAATCCCTCGCTTTGAAACTTTAAAAGCTGAAGGACAATCAGGAACTGCAAAGCTGACTCAATACACACGTTACTTAACTATTGGGCTATCTATTCTGCAATCAACTGGATTGATCGCAGTTGCTAGAACTCCTGGACGTTTATTTAGCGGATGTAATTTCCCAATTATTCCGGACACAACATGGCCAAGAATTATGACAATGGTATTTGTTATGACTGCAGGAACTGCCGTAATCATGTGGCTTGGTGAACTAATTACTGACCGCGGTGTCGGTAACGGTATGTCTATCTTGATCTTCACATCAATTGCAGCAACATTCCCATCCCAACTCTGGTCAATCAGACTTCAAAAGGGGTTGTTCGCATTCATATTCGTATCAGCCGTTGGAATTCTTGTAGTTGCCGCAGTTGTATTCGTAGAACAAGCGCAGCGGCGCATTCCAGTTCAATATGCAAAGCGCCAAGTCGGTCGCCAGTCATATGGCGGAACCAGCACATATATTCCAATTAAGGTAAACCAAGCTGGCGTTATCCCAGTAATTTTTGCCTCTTCACTTCTTTATATCCCATCTTTGATTGTTAACTTCTCTGGAAGTACTTCAGCATGGGCAGTTTGGATTCAACAGAATTTAGTTACTGGCGATCACCCAATTTACATAATTAGTTACTCTGCAATGATTATTTTCTTCACCTATTTCTATGTCGCAATTACATTCAATCCTGATGAAGTTGCTGAAAACATGAAGAAGTATGGTGGCTTCATTCCAGGTATTCGTGCTGGTCGTCCAACCGCAGAATATTTGCAATATGTTCTCTCTCGAATTACAGCTCCAGGTTCGCTATATCTAGCATTCGTTGCAATCATTCCGATTATTGCTCTGATTCTTTTCGATGCGACCGCAAACTTCCCATTCGGCGGAACTGCAATCTTGATTGTGGTTGGTGTTGGTCTTGATACTGCGAAGCAGATTGAGTCACAGCTACAACAACGTTCATACGAGGGATTCCTTAAGTAATGCGCTTAATCCTGGTAGGTCCACCAGGTGCGGGCAAGGGAACACAAGCAGTTCATCTCGCATCACACTTTTCGATTCCACATATCTCTACTGGCGATATTTTTCGTCTAAATATTAAAGGTGAAACCAAATTAGGTTTACACGCTAAATCTTTTATGGATGCCGGAAATCTAGTTCCAGATTCAGTTACTAATGACATGGTTGCAGATCGTTTAACCCATGCGGATGCAAAGGGTGGCTTTCTTCTAGATGGATATCCAAGAAATATTGGCCAAGCTGATTTCCTAAAAGAAAATTTAGAGAATTCAGGAACTCCACTAGATGCCGTGCTCGAATTCAAATTAGAGAATGCTGAAATTATCAAACGGTTATCTGGTCGCAGAGCTTGCCGAGGCTGTGGCGGAACTTCTCATGTAATTTTCGAGGCGCCAAAAGTTGCTGGTGTTTGTGATTCTTGTGGTGGCGAGTTGTATCAACGTTCTGATGATGCTGAAAGTGTTATTGCCAATCGCCTTGCAGTTTATGCCGACCAGACCGAGCCAATAATTAGTTACTACAAGAGCGCCGGATTATTGAAAACTATTTCAGCCGTGGGCGAAGTTTCAGATATTGCAGCACGTGCAATAGCAGCCCTTAAGTAAAAACATGGCAATTCAGATAAAAACTTTGGATCAGCTTAAGCTGATGCGCAAAGCTGGACTCGTTGTTGGCCAGACTCTAGAACTGATGCGCAACGCTATTGCGCCTGGTATTACAACGAATGATTTAAACAATATTGCTGTAAAGAATCTGGCAGCAAATGGCGCTAAATCAAATTTTCTCAACTATCACGGCTTTCCTGCAGTTATCTGTGCTTCGGTAAATGATGCGATTGTTCATGGAATTCCCAATGATCTCCCGATTAAAGATGGCGACATTGTTTCTATAGATTTCGGTGCAATTATCGAGGGCTGGCACGGGGATGCTGCTCTTTCAGTTATCGCAGGAACCAAGAACCCTGATGATCAAAAGCTTTTAGATACCTGCGAAGAGTCAATGTGGCAGGGGATTGCAGCTGGCAAAGTTGGTGCAAACCTAACCGATATCTCTTTTGCAATCGAAGATTACATTCGCTCGCAGGGTAAGTATGGAATTCTGCGCGAATATGGTGGCCATGGAATTGGTACCGAAATGCATCAAGAACCGCATGTCTTAAATTTTGGTGCTGCTGGAATGGGGCCCGAACTAAAGCCTGGTATCGCACTCGCAATTGAACCGATGATTACGAGAGGTTCCGCCAAGACCAAAGTCCTGGCTGATGAGTGGACCGTTGTTTCGCAGGACGGATCTCGGGGTGCGCATTTCGAGCATTCCTTCGCTCTGTTGCCAGATGGAAAGCCCTTTGTGCTGACAGCCATAGACGGTGGAGCCGCGAAATTGGCTAAATTCGACCTCGAAATCTCGGACCTTTTACAGTAATTAGGAGTATAAGAGCCGATTTCCTGATTTCGGGCTCCCGCCTTAGACTAACCCTCTGCCCAGAAATGGTCGGACCCCTGTTAATGAATTGAAATAGAGAAGTAGGTACTGCTTGGCTAAGAAAGACGGCGCAATCGAAATCGAAGGCTCCGTATCTGAAGCGCTACCAAACGCAATGTTTCGAGTTACGTTAACAAACGGACACGTAGTACTTGCACACATCAGCGGCAAGATGCGACAGAACTACATTCGCATTCTTCCTGAAGATCGCGTGATTGTAGAACTAAGTCCATACGATCTCACAAGAGGTCGAATTATCTATCGTTACAAGTAAGAGGAGTTATCGTGAAGGTAAAACCAAGCGTGAAGAAGATTTGCGACAAGTGCAAAGTCATCCGTCGTAATGGTCGCGTAATGGTTATTTGCGACAACCTTCGTCACAAGCAACGTCAAGGGTAATAAAAACTAAACGCGTGATGCGACTTAAGTATTAAAAACACTTAAGACCTTCGGACCGAAAGGCCGAAGCCAAACTTAAAAAGTTTGGGTGCATTGCGGAGGACCTTTCGGATATAGAAATAAGGTAACGATATGGCACGTCTTGTTGGTGTCGATCTTCCCCGCGAAAAGCGGTTAGAGATTGCACTCACCTACATTTTCGGTATCGGCCTAACCCGTTCACATGCGATTCTTGCAGCGACAGGTGTTAGCCCAGATACTCGAGTTAAAGATCTTCAAGAGCCAGATTTGGCAAAGCTTCGTGAATACATCGAAGCAAATTACAAAATCGAAGGTGATCTTCGTCGTGAAGTAGCAGGAGATATTCGCCGCAAGGTTGAAATCCAGAGCTACCAAGGTATTCGCCACCGCAAGGGACTTCCTGTACGTGGTCAGCGCACACATACAAATGCGCGTACACGTAAGGGCCCACGTAAGGCTATCGCCGGTAAGAAGAAGGAGACCAAGTAATGGCTGCACCTAAGTCAAAGACTGCCGCAACTAAGGGCAAGGTCAAACTTCGCAAGAAGGAGAAGAAGAATGTTGCAGTGGGCCAGGCCTACATCAAATCAACATTCAACAACACAATTATTTCTATTACAGATCCTTCGGGCGCTGTTATCTCTTGGTCATCTGCTGGTCAGGTTGGCTTTAAGGGTTCACGTAAATCAACACCATTCGCCGCACAGATGGCAGCAGAAGCTGCAGCTCGTCGCGCGCAAGAACATGGTTTGAAGAAGGTTGATGTTTTCGTAAAAGGTCCAGGATCTGGTCGCGAAACTGCTATCCGTTCATTGCAAGCAGCTGGTCTGGAAGTTGGAGCCATCTCTGATGTAACTCCGGCTCC
>JBILDT010000081.1:0-4866 GCA_044352485.1 Candidatus Nanopelagicaceae bacterium | reverse complement strand
CGCTCTCGCCACGGCTGCGAGCTTTTGCAATACCGTCAGATATTTGTGAATCAAATGGCGCAGAGCTATTTGTAATGGCTTCTGGTGTGCTGATTTGAATGAGAGGAGAGAATTGACCGAAATCAACTTTACCTTCGACTCCGGATCCTGGGTTCTGTGTGAAATTGGTGAGTGGCAAAATTTTTGCGCCGCGTGCGCTTGCATGAGATGCAATCGCTTTTGCAATTGGGTGATCATTTGCATTTTCTAGTGTCAGCGCTGCTGAAAGAATCATCTGCTCAGTTATGACTGCAAGGACTTCTTTTTTAAGCTGTTGTTGCGCCGATGTTGGAATAAGAACATCGCCAACTTTCATCACACCTGTTGTCAGAGTTCCGGTCTTATCAAAAATTGCAATGTTTACAGCGCGCGCAAGTTCTAGAACATGCGGTTTGCGCAGAACTATTCCACGAGAAGCACCGCGTCCGGATGCGACAACGAGTGCAACTGGTGTTGCTAGGCCAAGCGCGCAGGGACAAGCGATCACAAGAACGGTAATTGCTACTGAAATTGAAGTCGAGAGTGATCGACCTTCGCCACCGTTCATCGCAGCATCTAGGAAGTAATACCAGAGAAAGAATGTTCCGATTGAAACAAGTGTGACGATTGGGACAAAGACTGCAGATATCCGATCAGCAAGGCGCTGAATTGGTGCTTTGGCACTCTGTGCTTCAACAACCATTGCAGTTATTCGAGCAAGTTCGGTATCACTGCCGATGCGAGTGGCTTTCACGATAATGCGACCATTGTTATTCATCGAAGCACCGATAACGTGCGAACCTGGTGATACATCTATCGGAACTGATTCACCCGTAAGCATTGAATTATCAACTGAGGAATTACCTGAAATGACAATGCCATCAGTGGCGATTCGGGCTCCTGGTTTTACGACAAATTCATCTCCCAGAATTAAGTGCTCGATAGGAATGAGAACTTCGACGCCGTCTCGCAAAACGATTACCTCTTTGGCGTGAAGTGAGAGAAGTGATGTGAGAGCGCTGCTGGCACGGTGTTTAGCGCGGGATTCTAGGAAACGACCGAGGATTACAAAGAGCAGGACCCCGGCAGCAACTTCGGTATAGGCATCGCCGTCGCCAGTTGCAGTTGCATAGATCGACCAAGTAAATGCCGCAGTTGATCCTAAAGAAATCAAGGTATCCATTGTTGGATGAGTGATATTTCGAATTGCGGCACGATGAATTGGCCAGGCGACAAATAAAATTAGTGGAGTTGTTAATGCAATTGCTAGCCAACTCATCACCATTGAGGTTGCAATTGCAGGAACCCCAAAGAGAATTGCCCAGATAAGTGCGCGCTTTGATTTCTTATTGGCCAGGGCTGGCCCTTGACTGTCTGCCAACAGGGTTGCGCCATATCCTGCAGATTTAATCTTGGAGATGATTACATCTGTCGGAAGTTCTTCTGGTGCAAGAACGTGAACAGTTTCGCTGGCGAAGTTAACCGAGGCGCGAACGCCGGTGATTGAATTAAGAGATCTTTCAACCGATGCCACACAAGAGGAGCACGTCATACCTGTTACAGAGTAGGTAGTCGCAACCAAGGTGTTACTTTCCTCGATAGCTTCGGGTTGCATAGGGGAAGTCTATTTCTAATACTTTCGCGACATCTAGAGATTCTTGGATTGGCAAGACCCAATTATCGCCACCGCTGATGCGCGAGCTAAAAGATTCAATCATTATTTGATAGGCATCAACTGGCGGAAATTCTTCGGTGTGTTCGCCAATGCGAAGTGCAGAACTTTCTTTCCAGGAAGTAAAAGCCGGGCCAGCAGTAAATTCAATTGAGCTCTGATCACCAGTGATCTTTATAGATTGCTTCTCGGGTGCAATAAAGGAAGTTTTCGCAGCGAGTTTTACTAAGCCTTCGTTTAGTTTGATTTCGGCTTGCAAGTCGCTTGATAAATCAACGTCATCCTCATTTAGTATCTGATTAACGCTGGTGAAAGTTGGTGTCGTCCATGGGTTGATCAGTGCACGCCAGAGTTGAATTTGATAGCCACCGACATCAAGCAAGCTGCCGCCGCCCAAGTTTTTAAGTGCACGGAAGTTATCCTTTAGATCTGCAGTAAAAGTAAATTCGGATTCGATTGCAGTAAGCCGACCGATGTCACCTTTTGCAACAAGCTCAACAGCGCGTTGAAAACGGGGATGCCACCTGGTCCAGACTGCTTCAACTAATAATTTGCCACTGGTTGTGGTGGCATCGGCCATCTCGGCGCTCTGTTGGAAATTAAGAGCAAGTGGTTTTTCGCAGAGCACGTGCTTTCCGGCGTTAAGTGCTGCGATAGCCCACTGGTGATGTTGGTCATTGGTTAAATTAATATAAATTGCATCAATTTCCGGATCTTGAATTACTTGGTTGTAGCTATCGCTGCCGTGATATGTGCGGCGCACCGGTGCGAGTGCTTGGGCGCGAAGTAAGTTTTGACTTGCAACAGCTGTCAGCGTTGCATTAGATGCGGCATGAACTGCTGGCGCTAAGGCTTTGGTGGCAACGAAGCCGGCACCGATAAAGCCCCATTTGATTGTCATGCTCGCAATAATATGGGAGTTACTGGCTTTCCATTTTCGAGCGCGGATTCTTCAGCTGCCTGCATGATTGCAACGACATCACGTGAAGCAGTGGCTTGGATCTGCATTGGTGTGCCATTGTTTAAGAAGAGATCAACTGACTTATGGAAAGCGAAGGCGGGCGAAGTTACCGGGGCGAGCAATTTAGAACTGCCATCGCTGGTGTGTAGCGTGATTTTTGCGGGCAGGTCAGCAACTGCGCCGCTGCCACTGGTATCCCAGTCGCCAACAAGTGCACCCTTTGTTCCCAGAATATAAAACTTTGGTTTGCGCGCGGCAGATAAATCAGAATTGATAAAAGTTGCTTGGATGCCACCTTCGAAATTTATATTTACTGCGGCGTGATCAGCATTTGTTATGTGATGCCAGACGCGCTTTTGATTTAGGCCACTTACGAATTCAACTTTATTTGGAATCAGTGCCAGGATTTGATCGATGTAGTGGCTTCCCCAATCAAATATTGCCCCACCCGAAACTTTCACATCTGAGTGCCAGAGATCGCAGGGTTTCGAGTATCCACCGACAAAACTTTCGTAGGAGAAGAGTTCGCCGATATCGCCATTTTCAATAGAATTTTTGATCGTTAAGAAATCCTGATCAAAGCGGCGGTTCTGATAAACAACCAGAGTTAGCCCAGCGCTCTTTGCAAGTGCCATTAATTCATCGCACTCATCAGCGTTAAGGGCCATTGGTTTCTCTAAGATGACATGCATGCCGAGCGCAAGCGCTTTCTTGGCCCACGAATAATGGCTATTTGGTGGCGTTGAGATAACAACTAAATCGATTGCTTTAGATTCCAACATTAAATTAGCATCGCTAAATGCAGTTGCAGTGGGTGAGAGCTTTAGTCCGGCCTGCACGCGGTCGGGATTGGTGTCGCAGATAGCGGCAATTTCTAGATTGTCACATGCCGCAATGGCTTTGCTGTGTTCGTCGCCGATAGCGCCATAGGCCAATAAACCAACCCGAATTTTTTTATCCGACACTAATGCGCTCCCTATTAATCCTAAGGTGTGAGTCTAGATGAGTAAGACTGATCAGGCACATTTAAGGGAATCGATTCAGTCTCAGCCATGAAAGAAGTAGGATTTAGCCATGAGTTTTGTTATGTATTCGACAACCTGGTGTGGCTATTGCAAAAGACTAAAGTCTCAATTGGCTGATCTCGGGGTAACTTTTGAAGAGATCAACATTGAAGAGGTTCCTGGAACTGCCGAGATTGTTGAGAAAGTAAATGGCGGAAATCAGGTTGTGCCTACGCTGGTTTTCTCTGATGGAACTGCGATGACAAATCCTTCGGCTAAGGCTGTTGTGGAGAAGCTCGCTACGCTTGCTTGATTACCTTATCGGCCCAAGTTAGTTCTGATTCACTGCTGTGAGCAACTAAGACAACAGTGGTGCCGCTTGCTGCAAGCTTTTGCAGAAGTTTGATAATTCGTTCGCGGTTTTCAAGATCTTGCGCTGCAAGAGGTTCATCTAAAAGTAATACCGGAGACTTTTGCGCAATAGCAGTCGCGATGGAAACCCGTTGGGCTTCACCACCAGACAGAGTTGTGACATGTCGATCGGCAAGTGCGGTTAGACCTAGGGCTTTAATAATTTCTTTGGAATCACCGGCCATTTCGATTATTTGTTTAACAGTGAAGCCCAATGTGTAATTCTGGTTTTGAATTGCCATTGCACGCAGCTTAGAGAGCTGTGATGGTGGAGTTAGTGAAGGGTTTATCTCGTCTATTGTGATTGTTCCGGTGGTGGGTTTGATGTCTCCGGCAATTGCATTTAGCAAAGTGGATTTACCTGAACCATTTGGACCAAGAATTACGGTGATTGCAGCGCCAGGTATCTGGTCGCTGAAATCAGTGATGATTTGTTTGCCACCAAGTTTGATGCTGATTTTGTTTATGGAAATCATTGGGTCTTCCAAATATTGTTCTTCATGGTGACCAGTGCGATAAGGACGGGGGCACCGACAAGAGAAGTAATTAGACCAATTGGAAGTTCATTTGGTTGGACAGCGCTTCTTGCAATTGTGTCAGCGGCTACGACAAGCAGGGCGCCAATTATCGCGGTGTGAAAGATTAGTTTGCGATGGACTGGGCCATAGATAAAGCGAGCGATGTGTGGTGCGGCAAGACCAATGAATGCGATTGAACCAACTGTGCTGACTGCGCCACCTGCAAGAAGTGAGAGAGCGATTAGTGCAAGTAAACGAGAACGCGGAACATCGATACCTAGA
>JBILDT010000080.1:0-4892 GCA_044352485.1 Candidatus Nanopelagicaceae bacterium | reverse complement strand
CGCGGCAAATTTCTGCCCTGAATATGAGATTAACTGTGGGTGTATAGAAGTTATGAGTTCTCCAGCATTTGACCCTGCGCTTGCATAGACAACTTTGAAATTCTCATGGCCCACAAGAATTCTCAGAAGTTCTCCCCCTGCGTAACCACTGGCCCCCACTATTCCAATTTTCATGAGGCAAGCCTACCAAACATGCATATTTATGCAAATTTATGCATATTTATGCTCGCTCTAGGCCCTTAAGACAGCTCCACATTTTTTGGCAGCTGATTCAGTAGCCGCCTGACGAAACTTAGATACTTCATCAGCTGTGAGAGTTCGATCAATGGCCCGGAAGACCAAGGTGAAAGCTAGTGAAACTTTTCCATCTTCGATCTTTTCGTATCTATCGAATAGCGAGATACTTTCAAGAAGGTCACCTGCTCCTTCACGCAACGCGTTCTCGACCGACGCTGCAGGAATCGCCTGATCAACGACTAGTGAAATATCTTGAATGGCTGGCGGCATTGTCACAAGAGACGTGGCCCTCTTTGATTCCAAGAACGGAATTGCGCTAAGCACTACGACGAATGCGCATGATCTCTCAGGTAAACCAAGCAACGAAACTACACGTGGGTGCAATTCCCCCGCGTGACCAACCGGTATTCCGTCTATCTTGATCTCCGCGCAGCGACCAGGATGCCAAGGCGCGAAATCAGATGGGACCGTAATTGTGGTGCTGCCTGTATTTTCGACAATTGAACGTGCAAAACCAATGGCTTCAACCCAAGTAAATTTCTCGCCTTTAGTGTGCCAGCTGTCTGCGGATAGTTTCCCTGCAACAACCGCACCAATATGAAGTGGTTGATTAGGCACACTCTTATAAATACTTGTTTGAGTTTTGTCGTTGGGAACCGCCTCAATGCCAACGAGCCCAGGACTCTCAAGCTTTTCAGTATTCCTAAACACTGAGCCAATCTCAAAGATAGCGATATCTTTGGCGCCACGCCCTTGATTGCGAACCGCCGTTAGCAGCAAACCCGGGAGCAAGTGTGTTCGTAAATCTGGGAATTCTTCCGACATTGGATTGGCAAGTTTAAAACTCTTTGCGCGATCGCCAGTAAAGCCGAGTTCGGCAACAAAGTTTGGATTAACAAAGGGCGAGTTATAGACCTCGGAGAAACCTTTGCTAGCAAGATAATTGGCTACCGATCTTTTTCTGGTTTGTGCTGGTGTTAGTTGTGCACCATTTCTGCCAATTGGAAGTTTTGATGGAATGCGTTGATAGCCAATCATTCTTGCTACTTCTTCCACCAAATCAGGACCAAGTAGTAAATCGGCTCGCCATGATGGTGGAGTTATTGACCATTGGGTTTCTGATTTTTTGGCAATTGCACAGCCAACTACATTGAGTTTTTCTTCGACCTCTTCAAGTGAAACGTTTGTTCCTAGATACTGCGATACAAAGTTGGGATCAAATGTGACGACTGGAGCGAACTTTGGTTCACCTGATTTGGACGAACCTACATATTTCGCGCCACCAAGTTCAATCATCAGATCAATTGCGCGTGCCGAAGAAATCTCCGCTAGTGAAGGGTCTACCCCTCGTTCAAGTCGACGAGAAGCCTCAGAAGACAACTTATGTCTTCTCGAGCCTCTTGCAATTGCGACGGGATCGAATCGAGCGGCTTCAAGTGCAATCGAAGTTGTCGAACTTGTAACTTCGGAGCTTGCGCCACCCATGACTCCGGCTAAAGCGAGTGGTTCTCTCTTGTCAGCTACTACCAAATCATCTTTATCTAATTTCCGCTCTTGACCGTCGAGGGTCTTGAATTTCAAACTATTGCCCGCCCGTTTAATTATCAGTGAACCGTCAATTTTCGATGAATCAAAAGCATGAAGAGGTTGCCCGAGTTCGAGCATTACGTAGTTTGTGATATCCACAGCAAGCGAGATCGATCTCATTCCGCACTTTTCTATTCGACGACTCATCCAGATTGGTGTGGACGCTGATGCGTCAAAACCAGAGATACTGCGAATGAAAACTATTGATAGCGCTGATGGATCTTCAACGCTTATTTGAATACCATCTTTATTGACTTCATACTTATTAGCATCGACTCTTGTTGCTGGGTCTGTATATTTCAAACTTAACGAAGCTGCTAGCTCGCGAGCCAAGCCTCTGATTGATAGCGCATAACCACGATCAGGATTTACTGCAGCATCAACAATTACATCCTTAATTTCCAACAGGACTACTGCATCTGCCCCCGGTTTCGTAGAGCCTGCTGGCAATACGATAATTCCAGAATGCTCATCGCTTAAACCAAGTTCGCGGGATGAGCAGATCATTCCGTTACTTGTCTTACCGTAAGTTTCACGAGCAGATATCGCAAAATTATTTGGAAGCACAGCTCCTGGTAAAGCTGCCACAACCAAATCGCCTTCTTTAAAGTTGGTGGCTCCGCAGATTACGTATCGGGTATTGCCCTCTCCGCAATCAAGACCAACGTATCTAATCGGCTTTTTGTTACCTGAAAGTTCTTCGATTGACTCAACTTTGGCTACTACAAGTGGGCCAGTTAAATCAGAGCCAGCTTCAATAATCTCTTCTACTTCAAAGCCGACACGAACAAATGCTTCTTCTAAATCTGAGTTAGATATTTTTGATGGGAGCTCAACAAATTCGCGGACCCAGGAAAGTGGAATCTTCATTTAATTCCCAAACCAAAACTGCGTGTGAAACGGATGTCGCCTTCAACAATGTCGTGCATATCGGTAATTCCGTGGCGAACCATAAGTGTGCGCTCGAGACCCATTCCAAATGCAAAACCAGAAAATTCTTTAGTATCGATACCGCAAACTTCAAGAACTTTCGGATTCACCATTCCGCAACCGCCCCACTCGATCCAACGGCCATTGAAAAAGAAATCAACTTCCGCACTTGGTTCTGTGAATGGGAAAAATGATGGCCGCAACCTAGTAACCACGCCAGGGCCAAAGATGCTTTGAGCAAAATAATCGAGCGTCCCCTTTAAATCTGCCATTGTGATTCCACGATCGATCACGAGACCTTCTACCTGACTAAAGACTGGAGTATGCGTCGCATCCAATTCATCTGCGCGATATGTGCGTCCGGGACAAATAACATAAATTGGCGGCTTGTTCTCGAGCATTGTTCGAATTTGAACCGGTGAGGTATGAGTTCGCAGAACCAACCTTGAATCTAGCGGCTCGATAAAAAATGTGTCCTGCATTGTTCGCGCTGGATGGTCTGCAGGAATGTTTAACGCATCAAAATTCAGCCACTCAGCTTCGAGTTCCGGGCCTTCGGCTACGCGATATCCCAAGCCAAGAAATAGATCCGAAATCTCATTTGTAAGAATAGTTAATGGATGCAGTCCGCCCTTTGGAATGTTCGTGGCTGGCAAAGTTACATCTACCCGCTCTTCGATCAGAACGCGAGCATCACGATCAGCTTCCAGAACTTTGATCCGCGCTTCAAAAGCCGCTAAAACTTTAGCTTTTGCTTCACCAACAATTTTGCCAAATGTTGCTTTCTCTTCTGCGGCAACTTTTCCTAGAGCCTGGCTCGCTTTTGATAGCCCAGATTTGTCACCAAGATGCTCAATTTTTACAACTTTTAACTCTGCAAGATCTTTTGCTCCAGCAATCGCGCTAAGTGCACTAGCTGCACTCTCTTCAACCTCTGCGATGCTTATCGACATAATGGTGAAATCCTACCGAATTCCAACCTCAAACATCGCGATTGCGGCTGCGCTTGCCACATTTAAACTCTCTGACTTGCCCTTCATCGGAATTGAGACTCGAGCCGATACGCCAGCTATATCCGGAAGCCCACGAGCCTCGTTGCCAAAAATAAGAATAGTTTTCTCACTCTTTTCAAGCTCAAGAATTGATCCCGTGCTATCTCCCGCGAATGCAACAGTAAAGAAGCCTTCGCTGCTAGCAAATTCGATTAGCTCTTCTACATCAATGTTTTCAACAGCGGGAATATGCCATAGCGCACCTACGGTTGCTCTCACTGTCTTTGGCGAATAAACATCGACGCTATTCTTTGAGAAAATAACAGCATCGAAACCAAGTGCTTCCGCTGTTCTAATTACGGTTCCTGAATTACCGGGATCTTGAAGCTCCCAGAAATAGGCAATCTTCTTAGCCTGACGTTGTTTAACTTTATAGAGGGTGATTTCAGTGAATTTGCAGAGCGCCAGGATTCCTTGTGGCGATTCGGTTTCAGCCATCTCATCCATGACTGCATCCGAAACGTGAACAATCGGTGCGCTGCTCAGAATTACGCTATCGATTTCACTCTGTAATTTGGCATAACCTTTTTCGGTTACATATAAATGTATTAGCGCTGGAGCGTCATCGAAACTTGGCGATAAAACCTCACGGACGCTTTGAAGTCCATCCGCTATAAATTCGCGTTCGGTCGCTCTAATCTTTTTTCCACGAGAACCCAAAAGAGCCTTCACTCTCACGACATGCGGAGATTGAAGGCTCGTAATTTGGTTATTAGGCATTTACAACGTGCTTGCGAGCCACTTCAACTAAAGCAGCAAATGCAGCTGGATCATTAGTTGCAAGCTCGGAAAGAATACGACGGTCAACTTCAACGCCAGCACTCTTTAGACCTTGGATGAAACGGTTGTAAGTCATTCCGTTTGCACGTGTTCCTGCATTGATACGCTGAATCCAAAGACGACGGAAATCGCCTTTCTTATCTTTACGATCATTGAATGCATAAACAAGTGAGTGAGTTACTTGCTCTTTTGCTTTCGAGAACAGACGGGAACGTTGACCACGATATCCGGCTGCGCGCTCGAGAGTTGTGCGACGCTTCTTTGCGGCGTGAACGCCACGTTTTACTCTTGCCATGGTTTATTCCT